>JBEQBH010000103.1:0-5008 GCA_041639955.1 Halobacteriales archaeon
ACGTACCACTCGTGGATGTCTGTCAGCTCGACTATCTCCTCGACCGTGTAGCCACGGAGGAACGCCTCGAAGATGGCGTAGGGGCGGTCCGGCGACGGGCGTACCAGATACTCCGATTCGAGTTCGTCGTCGGCGACCGTCTCGAAGTCGACGGCCGGGTTGTACTCGGAGGAGCGAAGCGCCTTGAGCAGCGACTCGGGGAAGGTCCGCCCGATAGACATCGCCTCGCCGGTCGACTTCATGGCCGTCGACAGCTCGAAGTCGGTCTCGGTGAACTTGTCGATGGGCCAGCGCGGGACCTTCGTGACGACGTAGTCGATGGCCGGCTCGAACGCGGCCGTGGTCTCGCCGGTAATCTCGTTTTCTATCTCGTGGAGGCGCTTGCCGAGCGCGACCTTCGCGGTGACGCGGGCGATGGGGTAGCCGGTCGCCTTCGAGGCCAGCGCCGAGGAACGCGAGACGCGGGGGTTCACTTCGACGACGCGGTACTCGCCGCCGGGCGTGCCGTCGTCGCGCCACGCGTGCTGGATGTTACACCCGCCCTGGATGCCGAGTTCGCGGATGACCTTCAGCGCGGAGTCGCGCATCTGCTGGTGGCCCTCGTCGGGGATGACCTGCGAGGGCGTGACGACCGTCGACTCCCCGGTGTGGATGCCCATCGGGTCGATGTTCTCCATGTTGCAGATGATGATACAGGAGTCGTCGGCGTCGCGCATGACCTCGTACTCCAGTTCGACCCAGCCGGAGATGGACTCGGTAATGAGCACCTCGCTGTTACGGGAGAGGCGGAGTCCTTTGCGCACGCGCTCGACGAGTTCCTCGAAGTCGTCGACGACGCCGGAGCCGGAGCCACCCAGCGTGTACGTGGTGCGGGCGATGACCGGGAGGCCACCGACCTCGTCGACGGCGTCCTGGATGCGCCCGCGGAAGGCCTCCTCGTCGAAGTCCGTGACCGACTCGTCTTCGTCGAGCGAGATAGTGGTCGAGCGGGGGACCGGCTCGCCGATCTTCTCCATGCGCTGGCGGAACAGGTCGCGGTCCTCGGTGGCGTAGATGGTGTCAAGCGGCGTGCCCATCACGTCGACGTCGTACTCCTCCAAGACGCCTTCCTCGGCGAGTTCGGCGGTGACGTTGAGCCCGGTCTGGCCGCCCAGGCCGGCGATGACCCCGTCCGGGTTCTCCTTCCGGATTATCTCCGTGATGGCCTCGGTGTTTATCGGTTCGAGGTACACCTTGTCGGCCATGTCCGGGTCGGTCATAATCGTCGCCGGGTTGGAGTTGACCAGTACCACGCGCGCGCCCTCCTCCTGGAGGGCCCGACAGGCCTGGGCGCCGGAGTAGTCGAATTCGGCTGCCTGGCCGATCTTGATGGGGCCGCTCCCGATAAGCAGGATTGTGCGGTCTTCCTCGGCTGTCATTACCCGAATCGAACCTACACATCGTAATAAGCCCGGCGAAACGGTACGCTTCTCGAAGCTCGATTTCGAATATCGTAATGCGAACAGCTCACACGGGGGCTCTCACCCTCCTCGGTCCCTACTCGCTCTCGCCGGTGACGTCGTACCGGTAGGGCTGCTCCCGGATGACCTCGACATCGCCGGTCTGGGCCCGCCGACCCAGTACCGTGGCGACCCGGTGGGCGCTGTCGAACTCCTCGCCCTCCTCTTCCAACAGCTCCAGAATCTCCCGGGCCGTCAGGGGGCCGTCTGCGTCGGCGTCGGCAAGCACCGACCGGATGCGTTCGAACTCGCCGTGGCGGATGGCCATATCTACACACAATAGCCGAAACCCCATATAACACCGTCAGACTGGTGTCTGACGCCGTTTTCGACAAAACCAACGGACGGCGACGGGGCCCGTTCTGTGAGTGGTTGTCATACGCTGTCGGCGTGCCTGCCGGTTACGTTCCATCCCGGTCACCGGCGGCTCGGCCCGTCCCGCGCCCGACTCAGACCGCCGAATCGTGCTCGTCCTCGAAACACCGGTGAGCAAGCTCACCGAGGCCCCACTCACGGGGCTCGTGGGGCTCCCAAGGGATCTCTCCTCCTGCGCACGATTCAGACCGCCGAATCGTGCTCGTCCTCGAAATCCCGTTGCGCTCGATACTGGTCGACGAAGACGCCGATGTCGAACTCCAGCATCTGTTCTTCGAATTCGGCGGCCATCTCGTCGTCCTCGGCGTGGGAGACGGCGTGGTCCATCAGTTCGACGATGAGCTCGACCACTATCTCGTGGAGTCGGCGGGCGTCGAAGCCGGTGACCCAGGCCATCGAGAAGCCGACTGCGCCGTCCTCCGTCGCGTCGGCGACGGCCACCTTCTCGGGGAACTCCTCGATGACGACGCCCATCAGGTGCGCGATGGTGAACTCGTCGTGGTCGTCGGCCGGCTCGACAGTCTCGGTGAGCACCTGCTCCAGGAACTCCGGGACGAACCGGGCGAGCGGATGCATATCCATGACGACTGCGTGGGTCGCCCCGCAGGCGCAGTCGTATTCGCGCATCCCCAGGTCGAGGTCGTCGTGGGTACTGATGACCTCCCCACAGGGGAGTTCGAGCTCGGACTCGCGCCCGCCGGGCACGCGCGGTTCTGCCATTACTCCGAGTTGGCCACTCGGGAGGTTAAAGTCCGCGATACGGCCCGGTTAGGCCGCCGACTCGCGGGCGCTCGTCCGAACCTGGAGGTAGGCGTCCGTGACGACGGCGATACCGAGCGTCTGGAACACGGTCCCGAGCACCGTCGACAGCAGGCGAGCGAGGACGGACACGGGGAGGCCCGCCACGGCGGCGTCCCCACCGACGAAGCCCGTCACTATGCTCGGGAGCCCGCCGACCAGTCCGAAGAGGCCGAGCACGAGCAACAGGACCACGATGGATGCGGGGTCGTCCATGAACCGGGCGACGCTGTTTCTGAGCGTTTCGGCGTACCCGCCGTCGTTCAGGGCTATCTCCTGGCGGAGGTAGACGAGGACGGTCAGCAGCGCCAGTCCCGCGAGCGGGCCGACTATCGAACCGGCGAGCGTCGTCCCCACTCCGCCGAGCTGGCCGACCACCGGCAGCACCGACTGAAACAGCAGTATCGTCAGCGCGACGGCCCCACCCAGGACGACCGCCATGACGGCCCTGTCACCGAACTCGTCGGTCGCCGTCGCCGACGGGCCAGCGAACAGCCGGATGCCCCAGTACCGGACCAGTTCGCCGGCGAGTGCGACGAGGACGACCAGGACGACGGTGACCGGGAGGCCGAGACCGAGCGCGAGGGGAGCCCCGCCGCCGACCGACTCTATAGCCGCCCGCTGTTCGGCCGTGTAGACGCCGCTCTCGAAGACGAGGTCCAACAGCTCGACCGAGAGGCTCTCGTTGGCGACGAGCGCGCCGAGGTTGTACAGGAGAAACACCGCGCCGACCAGCAGGCCGGTCTCACCGGTGATGTCGTCGATACCACTCCGGAGAGCGTCACCGATATCCAGGGACATGTCGCCGGCTCCACGTCACTGAAACATAAAAGCTACCGGTCGATAGGCGCTGTGACGGGCGCTTACGGCCAGTCGTCGCGGGCCTCTTCGTCCTCGTTTGCCGTCGCTTCGGGGGCCTCCGGCTCGCCCAGTTCCCAGTCGGCCGCTTCGGCGGCGTCCGTGACGGGGAGGAACTCCCAGCCGGCCGTCTCGGCCAGGTCGGCGTCTTCCTCGCCGCTCCCGACGAAGACGTGCCGGTCGGTGTCGAACTGCTCTTTGACGTTTACCAGACTCTCCTCGCGGCCCCGCGGCCCGGAGAAGAAGTCCTGTCTGATGCGGTGTTTGCGCGTGAAGTTCGTCACGACGTAGGTGGGCTGTTCGGAGATGACGCCGACGTACTCGGACCACTGGCGCGCGTCGGTGAACACGCTGTCGGGGTAGGCCAGCTCCTTGAGTGCGTCGAGGTCGAACGCGAGTGTCATGTCGCCGCTGCCGCCGTCCATACCGGTTACTCCGCCGTCAGCCGAAAAAAGGGCGTCGTTCCCGTCCGGGCTAGTCGTTCAGATGGCTCGTGTCGCCGGAGAACACCAGCCGCCAGTCGTCGCCGTCCCTGACGAGGAGTGTGAGCCCACACAGCGGCGCCGCGACCCCGTCGGCCGACCCCACGAGCCCGTGGACGACGCCGCCGACGCTCAATCCGTGGCCGACGAACAGCACGGTCCCCTCGGTCCCGGCGACGAGGCGCCGGGCCGTCTCGCCGGCCCGCTCCATCGCCTCGCTGTGGCTCTCGGGGAACGCCGGGACGACAAGCGGGTCGTGGTGAAGCTCGACAGGGTCGAACCACTCGGCCAACTGCTCGGGGGCGGCGACGTCGGGCTCGGCGTCGAACCAGTCGGCGTTGCGGTGTTCGCCCAGCCCAGGCTCTAACAGCACCTCGTCGCCCGTCTCGCGAGCGATTTCTTCCGCCGTCTCCACAGTCCGGAGAAACGGCGAGGCGTAGAGGGCGTCGAACTCGACGCCCGATTCGACGAACCGGCGCCCGGTCCGCCAGGCCGCCCAGCGGCCGAGGTCGGTCAGGGGCGGGTCGTGGACGCGGTCGGCGTGGTCGTCCCATGTGGGGTCGACGCTGTCCCGGCGCTGACCGTGTCGAACGACCCAGACGGTGTCTGCCATACGTGTCGATACGCGTGGGGACGAATCAATGTGTGCCCGACCCCGGGGCGTACGTCACCGCCGGTGCCGGTCCTGTTCGTCCAGCAGCTCGGCTTTCTCCTGTATCTGGGCCATCTCGCGGGCGGCTTCGCCGCGGCCGCCGTCCGGCCCGTGGCCGTAGTTGACCGACCAGTCCAGCAGCGAGCCGGTGAACTGACCGTCGTCGTCACTGTCCCCGTCGTCACCGGATATCGCCGTCAGGAGCCGCCGGAGCAGTAGCCTGGTCATACACTCGTGTACGGTCAAAACGCAGAAAAACATGCCGGGCGTTCCGAGCCTATCGGGTACGAGGGCCGAGGTGCGCTTACTCGGCAGGGGCGGCCGTGTTCGCCTTCACTTCTTCC
>JBEQBH010000104.1:0-4949 GCA_041639955.1 Halobacteriales archaeon
CCCTCCGTCGCGAAGAAGGTCGTCCCCAGGTTCCGGTCGAGCAGGAGCATCACCAGGGCGCTGCCAAGCAGCGGGAACGCAAACAGCGCGATGGCGCTTGTGACCATCATGTTCCACGAGAAGATGTCGAGATTGCCCCACGTCACGTCGTCGGCCCGCTCGTAGACGACCGTCGCGATGAAGTTGATGGCGCCGACCGTCGTCGCGATACCGCTCAGGTGCAGACCGAGCAAGAGGAGGTCTATCTGCGGGTTGGGCTGGACCACTGAGAGCGGCGCGTACAGCGTCCACCCCACGCTGACCTCCCGCAGCGACAGGAAGAACGTAATCCGGTCCGCGGGCAGGAAGAGACTGAGGACCTGCCCGCCTATCTGGACGATGAGGCCAAAGCGGGCCATCAACAGGGCAGGCGGCAGCAGCCAGAAGCCGATGGCGTTGACCCGCGGAAACGCCATGTCGTCGGCCCCGATAAGCAGCGGGAGGAAGTAGTTCCCGATGCCGAAGAAGACAGGGAGGACGAAGAAGATGAGCATCGTCAGCCCGTGGGTGGTAAAGAGGGCGTTGTACGTCTCGGGCGTCCAGATGTCCGCGGGCGGCGTCAGCAACTCGGTGCGGAGCATCATCGCGTCCATCCCGCCCCAGAGCGCGGCGATTGTTCCGAAGGCGATATACAGGAGTCCAATCTCCCGGTGGTTCGTCGTCGTCAGCCAGCGCAGCATCTCGTCCTGGAGGCGACCGAGTTCGAACCGGAGTCCCTCGCGCGAGAGGTAGCCGCCGTCACTGGCCGGCCGGGCCCTGTGTCGGGCCCGGAACCAGACAGCGATGATACTCAGAGCGAGGACTGCGAGAGCGGACCCCTCGATGACGGCGCGGTTCATTATCGCACAGCGGCCCGAAGAGCCACTGCAGTTAGCGTCCCGGTCGGTGGAATCATTACTCGGTTGTCACGGAGCCACCGACATAAAACTACGCGACGGCGGCCAGTCACACAACGTACACACGGCCGGCGCGTGCTGGCCAAGTTATATGATACTCCCGGAATAAGTTGCGTTCAATGCGCCTCAGTCGCGCCCTGTCCTTGATCTGTGTCCTCGCCATCGGTGCGGTGGTGTTCACCACGCCGGCGGCCGCCCAGTCGGTCAACCGGGCGGCCATCGACGAGCTGAACGAGCAGCTGCTGTATGTCGCCCTGCCGCTGACGCTGTTCGTGGAACTGATGCTCGTCTACGCCATCTATCGATTCTACAACAACGACAGCCCCAGACCGACCATCGACGACCCCGCCCTGGAGGTCACGTGGACCGCGGCGACCGGTGCCATCCTCGTGTTCGTCGGCGTCTCTGGGTTCTTCGTGCTGGCCAACCCCTACATCTCCCCGGCCGCGGCCGATGCGACCGGTGCCGACTTCTCCGACGAGGAGGAAATCGACGTCCTGACCTACCAGTGGGGGTACGAGTTCGGCTATCCCGATTCGAACGTGACGACGAGCGAGACGCTCTACCTGCCCAACAACACGGACGTCCGGTTCACGATGCGGTCGAGCGATGTCATCCACTCGTTTTACGTACCGGCGTTGGGACTGAAACAGGACATCTTCCCGAGTCAGGAGACGGTCGCACGGACTCGCGCGACCGAGACGGGCACCTATCGGCTCTACTGTGCGGAGCTGTGTGGCTCGGGGCACGCGCGGATGCAGGCCGATGTCGTCGTTCTGAGCCAGTCCGACTACGAGGCCCGGCTTGACGAGCAAGCCGAGTCGAACACCACGGTCACGCCCGGCGGGTCGAACTCGACCGCCGGGGGGAACACCACCACCGCACAGCCGGCCTGATACCGCACGGCCGCGACAACTCCGGTAGCCACCGACGCAGGGCTCGCCGTCACTGCCCGGGAGACGCGGGCGCCCCAGTTCACAACCCACTTTATCGGGCACTGCTAACCACTACCCATGTTTGACGCACGCGAGCGGGTCCCCGAACTCACTGCAGTGTTGACGGTCGTGTCACTGGCGCTTGTCTTCGCAGCGGTGGGCGGTGCGATTCCGACCGTGTTGTTGCCCCGCGCTCCGGACGCGGTCCTCGGTGTCATCCCGACGGTCAACGCGGTTATCAGCACCGCCGCCATCGTGACCATCATCGCCGGCGTCCGGGCGATTCGCCGGGGGGACGTCGAGCGGCACCGGCAGCTGATGGTCGCCACCTTCGGCCTGTTCGTGGCTTTTCTCGTACTCTACCTCTATCGCATCTCCCTCGTGGGCCCGACCGAGTTCGGCGGGCCGGCCGCCGTCGAGATGTACGTCTACTTCCCGCTGCTCGCTATCCACATCCTGCTTGCCATCGCCGCCATCCCCGCGGTCTACTATACGCTTTTGCTTGCAGCGAGCTATCCGGTGTCGGAACTGGGCCGGACGAACCACCCACGTGCGGGGAAGATAGCCGCGACGCTGTGGCTGGTGTCGTTCTCGCTCGGCGTCGTCGTCTATCTCATGCTGTACGTCGTCTGGTGAGGCCGCGCCGCAGGACTCGGTGACAGAACGTTCGAAAGGGCGGCGGGGACTCTCAGTCGTCGGCCGGCGTCGGTCGCCCGTCGATGTCGGGCCGGACGACGTCGCGGTCGGTCTCCTCGCCCTCGATGTCGTAGGGGTACTCGCCGGTGACACAACCCAGACAGAGGTCGGACCGCTCTGAGTCCAGTGTCTCCGCGATGGCGTCAATGGGGAGATACGACAGCGAATCGGCGCCGATCTCCTCGCGTATCTCCGCGACGGACTGGTCGCCGGCGATGAGTTCGTCGCGGGAGGCCATATCGATGCCCATGTAACAGGGCGCGATGATGGGCGGCGCGCCGATGCGGACGTTAACCTCCTCCGCGCCGGCGTCTTTCAGCAGTTGGACGAGCTGGTTCGAGGTGGTCCCGCGGACGATGGAGTCGTCGATGATGGTGACTTTCTTCCCCTCGATGGTCGACTTTATCGGGTTGAGCTTCAGACGGACGGCCCGTTCCCGTTCGTCCTGTGTCGGCATGATAAACGTCCGGCCGACATAGCGGTTTTTCATCAGCCCCTCGGCGAACTCGATGTCGGAGCCGTCGTCCTGTGCGGCCTCGGCGTAGCCCGACGCGAAGGCGCGCCCGGAGTCGGGCACCGGAAGCACCACGTCGGAGTCGACGCCCGACTCCGCCCAGAGCTTGCGACCCAGCTCGCGCCGGACCTCGTAGACGAGGTTGTCGTCGATGGTCGAGTCGGGTCGGGCGAAGTAGACGTGCTCGAAGAAGCAGTGGGCCGTGTTCTCCTGCTCTATGAGCTGGTAGGTGTCGTAGCCGGTGCCGTCGCCGTGGAGCACGACGAGTTCGCCCGGGCGAACGTCACGAATCAGTTCCCCGTCGAGCGTGTCGATGGCCGCCGACTCCGAGGTGAGCACGTACCCGTCCTCCAGTTCGCCGATGACCAGCGGGCGGTTGCCCTGCGGGTCCCGCACGCCGAGGACGGTCTCGTCGTGCATGATAGTCAGCGAGTAGGAGCCGTGGATGCGCTCCATGGTCCGCTTGACTGCGCGAACGAGGTCCTCCTCCAGCAGGTTGCGCGCGAGGTCGTGAGCGATGACCTCGGTGTCGCCGTCTGACGTGAAGGCGTGACCCAGGTCCGCTATCTCGTCGCGGATCTCGTCCGCGTTGACGAGGTTCCCGTTGTGGGACAGGCCCAGCGAGCCGGACTTGAACGACACCGAGAACGGCTGTGCACAGCAGGAGTTGACGCTGCCTGCGGTCGGATACCGGACGTGGCCGATGCCGTTGGACCCGTTCAGCGATTCGAGGTCACCGGGGTCGAAGGCGTCGCCGACCAGTCCCATCTCGACGTGGCTGTGCTGCTGGAATCCGTCGTGTGTGACGATGCCGGCGGACTCCTGGCCGCGATGCTGGAGAGCGTACAGAGAGTAGTAGAGCGGCCGGGCGGCGTCTCGGTCTTCGAGTGCGATACCAACAACGCCGCACTTCTCGTGCATGATGATGAGTTATTCGCCGGCTTTCGACTGCCACTCGTAGTCACGTCGTTTCGCCGATTTGCCGAAGCCGCACGACGAGCAGACCTTCTTTTTCGTGTGATACGACTTTTCTCCACACCGTCGACATTTCGTGTGTGTCGTGGTGTTTTTCTTGCCCTGGCTCGGGGTTCCTGCACCAGTCATGGGTTGATTGATACGACGTTATCGCCGCGTATAATCGTTGTGTCTTCGTCTTCAATTACGAGATTCATGTGCTGGTCGTAGCCGGTCAGCGTCCCCTCGAATATTTCGCCGCCTTTCAGCTGTACGGTGACGGCCTCGCCAAGCGACGCTTCGAGCACGTCCAGCGGTCGTCCACTCATGTTGGGTTCGCATCGTGACTGGCGCTTAAACGTACCGCTTGCCGAGCGGTATCGGTCGGCCAATGGGCGGCTACGCCGGTTCGCTTCCGACATCGTCATCCGAGTCGTTCCCGTCGGGTTCAGCGCGTTTCTCCAGGTCCCGCTCGGTCCCAGCCGGTATCGACTCGACGCCGTCACCCTCGATGAGTACCGGCAGGACCAGCCGCGCGAAGTGATAGATGACCACGAGCAAAAGCGGGCCAAGAAAGAGCCCGTACCAGCCAAACAGCAGCGGACCGATGACGTAGGCTATCATAACCAGACCGACGTGGAGGTTCCGACCGGAGACGTACGGCCGCAGGACGAGGTCAGGGATGAAGTCCACGAAGACGACCGTTGCGACGATGAAGACCACGGGGAACCAAATCGGGTCGCCCTCCAGAACCGCTCGCGCGAACAGCCCGATAGACACCGGGATGTAGACGAGTTTCATGCCGACGACGGGGATGAGACTCGCGGCACCGGCCAGCACGGCCACCAGCGCGGGGTAGGGGATGCCGCCGGCCGGCGCAAAGAAGTTCAGGACGATGTAGACGAACGCGGCGAC
>JBEQBH010000105.1:0-4946 GCA_041639955.1 Halobacteriales archaeon
AGGCCCCGCCCCTGTCGGTCACCGACGGTGCGGTCGAGTACGACGACGTGACCTTCGGCTACGGCGATGACGAGCCCGTACTGGACGACGTCTCTTTCGAGGTCGAGGGCGGCGACACCGTCGCGCTTGTCGGCCCCACCGGCGCGGGCAAGTCGACGGTGATGAAGCTGATCTTGCGGATGTACGACCCGGACGACGGCGCGGTCCGAATCGACGACCAGAACCTCCGGGACGTACAGATACCCTCCGTCCGGCGGGCCATCGGCTACGTCAGCCAGGAGACGTTCCTCTTCTACGGGACCGTCCGGGACAACATCGCCTACGGGACCTTCGACGCCACCGACGACGAGATACGCGCCGCCGCCGAGGCCGCCGAGGCCCACGGGTTCATCGAGAACCTCCCCGACGGGTACGAGACGATGGTCGGCGAGCGCGGCGTCAAGCTGTCGGGCGGGCAGCGCCAGCGCATCGCCATCGCCCGCGCGATGTTGAAAGACCCCGATATCCTCGTGCTGGACGAGGCCACGAGCGATGTCGACACGGAGACGGAGATGCTCATCCAGCGCTCGCTCGACGAGCTGACGGCCGACAGGACCACCTTCGCCATCGCCCACCGCCTCTCGACCATCAGGGACGCCGACACCATCCTCGTTCTGGAGGACGGCCGTGTCGTCGAGCGGGGGAGCCACGACGAACTGCTTGCCGAAGACGGTCTCTACGCCAACCTCTGGGCGGTCCAGGCCGGCGAGATAGACGAACTGCCCGAGGAGTTCGTCCAGCGGGCGATGCAGCGCCGCGCACAGACGGATGCGGACGATTGACACACGCCGTACGCGTCCGTCCGGCGACTGCCTGACTGAGCCGTGAAGCGCGCCCGGAGCCCGACTCGTCGACGAGTACGCCAGCGGGACTTGTACCCGAATCGTGGACTGTCGGCGAGTTGTCGACGACTGTCCCTGTGATTGCTGTTAAGCCACTGGAGTCCAACCTACGGGTATGCGAGTCCTCGTCACCGGTGCCTCCGGTTTCGTCGGGAGCCACCTCGTGCCCGAACTGATCGACCGGGGTCACGATGTCGTCGCGCTGACGCGGGACCCGTCGAGCTACGCCGCGCCCGCGGGCGTCGAGGTGGTCGAGGGCGACGTGCTCGACCCCGAACTGTCGCTTCCAGCGGTCGACGCGGCCTACTATCTCGTCCACTCGATGGAGGCCGGTGCGGACTTCGAGGAGCGGGACCGCCGCGCGGCCCGGAACTTCCGCGAGGCGGTCGACGCGGCGGGTATCGAGCGAATCGTCTACCTCGGCGGACTGGGGAGCGAGGACGAGGGGCTCTCCGAGCATCTCCGTTCCCGCCGGGAGGTCGAACGGCTGCTCGGGGACGGCGAGGCCGAACTGACCGCGCTTCGGGCCGCCATCGTCATCGGCGCGGGGTCGGCGAGCTTCCAGATAATCCGCCAGCTCGCCGCTCGGCTGCCGGTGATGGTGACGCCGTCGTGGGTCCGCACCGAGTGCCAGCCGATATACATCGACGACGTGGTGGCGTATCTCGCGGGCGTCCTCGACGCGCCCGAGACGGCCGGTGAGACCTACGACGTCGGCGGTCCGGACGTCCTGACCTACCAGGAGATACTGACGGCGACGGCCCGGATTCTGGTCGGTCGGCGGCCGCTCATCATCCCTGTCCCTGTTCTCTCGCCCGGGCTGTCGGCCCGCTGGCTCGGACTGGTGACCGATGTGCCGGTCAGCGTTGCCGTGCCGCTCGTGGACGGCCTCAGTAATCGGGTTGTCGTCACCGACGACAGCATCGACCAGTACGTCCAGCCCGACCTGACCGGCTTCGAGGAGAGCGTGCGGCTCGCGCTCGGCGGGGAACTGGACGTGGAGCGTGCGGCTGTCGAAGCCTGAAGCGGTGGATTCTGTTCCGAGATAGCTGTTGCCGAGAGCCAGAAAGCCCCGACCGGCTGGACTCGGGAGGCTCGCTGCGCACTTCCTCGCTCACTCCGCTCGCTCGTCCAGTGTTTACGTCGCCTGCCTTCATCCAGCCGGTTGCCCCTTTCAGTCCACCCGTAGCCGGTTGGTCAACTAGCGCGGGTGGGACTGAAAGGGGCGGCGCGCTACGCGAAGGTGGACGACGCAAGCACGCGAAGCGCGCGCAGCGAGTCCCCCGAGCGTAGCGCGTCGGGGCTTTCTGGCTGTTCACATACCTGCTGCTGTGAGATGCGGAGAGCCAAACCCATTTGCCCGGCAGTTCCTAACGTCCGGTATGTTCACCGGCATCGTCGAGGCGACGGGCGAGGTTCTGGCAGTGACGGACGACGAAGGTGGTCGGCGGATTCGCGTCGGAACGCCGTTCTCGGACCTCTCTCAGGGCCAGTCTATCAGTATCAGTGGCGCGTGTCTTACCGTCGAGGAGTACGCCGACGGGGAGTGGGCCGAGTTCTTTCTCGCGCAGGAGACGCTGGCGAAGACGTTCTTCGATACCCTCGAAGTCGGCGACCGGGTCAACCTGGAGCGGGCGATGCCCGCCGACGGGCGCTTCGACGGCCACATCGTTCAGGGCCACGTCGACGCGACGGCCGAGGTCGTAGGTATCGAACAGGAGGGAGAAGACTGGACGTTCACCTTCTCACTGCCCGAAGATTCGCGAGACTACCTCGTCGATAAGGGGTCGATTACGGTCGACGGCATCAGCCTCACCGTCGCCGCTCGCCACGACGACCGCTTCGACGTGGCCATCATCCCGACGACCTACGAGGACACGACCCTCTCTGAGAAGTCGGTCGGCGACCCCGTCCACCTGGAGGTCGACGTGGTGGCGAAGTACGTCGAACAGCTCCACTAGGACTCAAACTCCGGGACGCCGGGCTCGCTCTCGGGGTCGTCGTCGGCCTGTGCCCGGCTGTACGCTTGCCGGTAGGCGTCGAGTTTCCGCAACAGGAGCAGTATGAAGACGCCGTCGTAGACCACGACGAACCCGATAAACGCGACGAACTGGTTGACGCCGTACACCGCCGACAGAATCCCGGTGACGGGGCCCGAAAGCGTGTTGTAGCCCGCGTGGATGACCGCCGCGATGAGCAGCCCCTTCAACACGATGGGGCCGGCGTCGTCGGGATTGAACTTCGCCAGTCCGAGGTAATAGCCCGCGAAGGCCGAGTAGATGACGTGGCCCGGCCCGGCCAGCGCTCGGATGGCCGTGATGCCGCTGCCTGCGTTGATGGCCTGGAGGGGCCCGGCGACCATCTCGGTGTTCTGGACGATGTACAGCGCGTTCTCGATAGTGGCAAAGCCCAGCCCGGCCATCGCGCCGTAGACGGCGCCGTCGATGACGGCGTCGAACCGGTCGTCGCGGAACGCGTACAGCCGAACCGCGAGCAGTTTGACGCTCTCCTCTACGGGCCCGACGATGAGGAAAAAGAAGGCGACCTGCCCGAGGAACGGGAGCAGGCCAAAGCCCGAGCCGACAACCTGGACCGGGCCCCGCAACACCGTGTTCAGAATGGCGGCGAAACCGGCAAACAGCACGCCGAGCATGAACGTTCCGACCAGCAGCGTCAGCGGCTCCTGGGTCGTCACGTCGGCGTAGTAGATGTACCCCGCAAGCACCAGCGCTGGAATCGCCGACAGCGCCGCGAGCGCGGCAAACAGCGGCTGTGCACCGAGTGCGCCGAGGCTCCCGAAGGCGATCTGGACGCCCAGGATGGCGAGGGCCAGCAGGATGACCAGGCCGCGAAGCGCCGACTGGCCGGCGTGGTACAGGAAGTACACCAGTCGGTCGAACACCGACCGGACCTCCCAGTCGGCTATCTCGTAGAGGTCCGCCGACCGGTCGGCGTCTCGCTTTACCGGGTCCCGCGGTCGTTCGGCCATACTGTGGTGGTCGGGGGCCTGACACCTAACGGTTTGGCACGCCGTAGCCCGGCCGTGACAATACTTCGCCGAGGCGAGAGTGTTTTGGGGGACACAGACGTAGCAAGGGTATGAGTCTACGGGCAGGTGTCCTCGCCGTACAGGGCGACGTCTCCGAACACGCGAGGGCCATCGAGCGGGCCGCAGCGGCCCACGACGAGTCGGCCGAGGTCGTCGAGATACGCGAGGCCGGCCTCGTTCCCGACTGTGACGTACTGCTGTTGCCCGGCGGCGAGTCGACGACCATCTCCCGGCTCGTCCATCGGGAGGGAATCGCGAGCGAGATAGCGGCCCACGTCGCCGACGACAACCCCGTTCTGGCGACGTGTGCCGGGCTCATCGTCGCCGCCAGCGACGCTCACGACGACCGCGTCGACACGCTGAACATCGTCGATGCCACCGTCGAGCGCAACGCCTTCGGCCGACAGAAGGACAGCTTCGAGGCGCCGCTGACGGTGGACGGCTTCGAGGGGCCGTTCCCGGCGGTGTTCATCCGTGCGCCGGTCATCGACTACGTCGGACCCGACGTCGAGGTGCTGGCCTCCTGGGACGACCGACCCGTCGCAATCCGTGACGGCCCCGTCGTCGGCACCTCGTTTCACCCCGAACTGACCGAGGACCCCCGCATCCACGACCTGGCCTTTTTCGACAGCGTGGAGTCATAGCCCGACAGCGTAGCGACGCGCTGAAGGGTGTCGGCGTCGACCTGGGGGTATGGACGACACCGACGACGTTATCGACGACGTCTTCGCGGTCATCGAGGACCGCAAGGAGACCCTCCCCGAGGACTCCTACACCGCCTCGCTGTTCACTCACGAGAAAGGCGAGAACGCCGTCTTGGAGAAGCTCGGCGAAGAGACGACGGAGCTGATTCTGGCCGCCAAAGACGACGACCACGAGGAACTGGCCCACGAGTCCGCCGATATCGTCTACCACCTGCTCGTCCTGCTGTCGATGAAGGGGATGGACCTCGACGACCTGCGGGCGGAACTGGCCGAGCGGCGCTAGCTCACTCCTCGTCGCGGCGCTCGCCCACC
>JBEQBH010000106.1:0-4934 GCA_041639955.1 Halobacteriales archaeon
GGCCGCCGGGTCCACCGACTCGTGGTTCGCGACGACGCCGTCGACCGCACGGGTACCGCCGTCCTCCAGCGCTGTGCGGGCTGTGACCGCGTCGTCGGCGTCAGCTGAACCGGTCGGGGTCACGGGCAGCCTGGGCGACGTTGACGGCGGCGGCGTTCGCGGCCACGTCGTGGACCCGTATCACGTCGGCGCCCCGCTCGGTGGCGACGGTCGTTCCCGCTATCGTCGCTTCGAGGCAGTCGCCGGGCTGTTCGCCGACGAGGCCGAACAGGGACTTGTGGGAGTGACCGACCAGAACCGGACAGCCAAGCGCCCGGAACTCCTCGATTCGGTCGAGCAGCTCGAAGTCCTCGACGGGCGATTTCCCGAAGCCGATGCCGGGGTCGACCAGAATCTGCTCGCGGTCCAGCCCGGCCTTCTCGGCCAGCAGGACGCGCTCGGTCAGCTCGTCGATGACGTCCCCGACCACGTCGTCGTAGTGGATGTCGCTGTCGGGGTCGACGGGGGTGTTGATGGAGTGCATCACGACGACGGGCACGTCGTACTCGGCGGCGACCAGCCGCATCTCGGGGTCTTCCAGCCCCGACACGTCGTTGAGGATGTCCGCGCCGGCCGAGAGGGCCGCGCGGGCCACCTCGGCCTTCCTGGTGTCGACGGAGATAGACACGTCCACGTCGGACAGGGCCTCGATGACCGGGACCACGCGGTCTATCTCCGTCTCGACGGGGACGGGGTCGGCCCCCGGCCTGGTGGACTCGCCGCCGATGTCGAGGATGTCGGCGCCGTCTTCGACCATCTGCTGGGCGCGGGCGACGGCGTCCTCGATTGCGTTGTACTCCCCGCCGTCGTGGAACGAGTCGGGCGTGACGTTGAGGATACCCATCACCGCGGTGCCGTCGCTCCAGGGGTAGTCGGTCTCGCTGGGGGGTTGCTGGATGTCCAGGGCCTCGCGGAGCTCGTCGGAAAAGGTCGAGAGGCCGTACGGCTGGCCGTCGAGCTTGTCGGCGAGCCGTTTGAACTGGGCCATCGTCCCCATCAGGACGCAGTCGACGCGCTCCTCGTCCTGGTCGTTCAGTCCGGAGACGGCACATTCACCGCCAAGTGACAGCAACTCTTCCTTGAGATACTGTGCCTGCCGTGGCTGGACGCGGGTCCGGAGGACGCGGTGAACGGCCTTTCCGCGCATCCGCCAGGCGCCAGCCTGCGTGACGTGGGCGGCCTCGATGGTCTTCTCCGCTTCGGGAATCGAATCGACCTCCTTGGGTATCATCGACCGCGACCAGCGGGTGCGGGCCTCGCGGACGGCATAGAGCGACCCCGTCACGAGGACGGCGTCGCCCGGCTCGGCGGCCTCCAGTGCCATCCCGAGGGCGCCGGCCACGTCCGAGCGGGTCTCGACCTCGGCGTCGGTCGCCTCCCGGAGCGCCTCGGCCAGCACGTCGGGTGACTCCGCCCGGTCGACGTTGGGTCGGCAGGCAATAGCGTGGTCGGCCGCCGCGAGTTCGGCCGCGATGGCGGTGTGGTCCTTGTCGACCATCGCGCCGAGGACGACGTGGAGGTCGTCGTAGTCGAAACTCTCCAGGGTCTCCATCGTCCGCTCGAGCCCGCCGGGGTTGTGCGCGCCGTCGAGGACGGTCAGTGGCGACTGGTCCATCACCTCGAAACGGCCCGGCCAGTGGGCGTTGCGCAGGCCGCGTTCGATGTCGGCCCGGGAGATGTCGGTCCCGAACTCGTCGGCGACCTGTCGGACCAGCGTCGCGGCGATACCCGCGTTGTGGGCCTGGTGTTCGCCTAACAGGGGCAGGTGGGTGTCGACAGTCCAGTTCGGGCCGTCGATGGTGACGGCGGCCTCCAGCCCCTCGCGGCCGCCGTAGCTGACCTGCACGTCGGTGTCGCTCCTGTCGCCGACGGTGACCACATCGCCGGCCTGCTCGCGGACGGCGGCCAGGGCCGCGCCGGTCGTGCCGGTCACCAGCGGCCGGTCGGCTGGCGCGACGTGGGCCTTGTCCGTCGCTATCTCCTCGACCGTGTCGCCGAGGATGTGGGTGTGTTCTAAGGTAACGCTCGTCACTGCGCTGGCGACGGGGTCGACGACGCTGGTGGCGTCGTACTTTCCCCCGATGCCCACTTCCAGCACGGCGACGTCGACGTCCTGTCGGTCGAACTCCCAGAAGGCGAAGGCGGTCAGCGTCTCGAAGAACGTCGGTGAGGCGCCGTCGGCGCCCCGGTCCGTGATGTACTCGCGTGCGGTCTCGACGAACTCGACGACGGCGGCCTCGGGGACCTTCCGGCCGTTGACCTGTATGCGCTCCCGAACGTCGTCGAGGTGTGGCGAGGTGTAGAGACCGACGTCGAGGCCGGACTCCCGAAGCGCCCGCTCGACCATCCGGGCGGTCGACCCCTTTCCGTTGGAGCCGGCTATCTGCACACAGCTGGGCCCCGCCTGTGGGTCGCCCAGTTCCGAAAGCAGCGCCCGCGTGGCGTCGGTGCCGGCTTGGGAGTCGAACCGGCGCAACTCGAGGAGGAAGTTCGCGGCCTCGTTGAACTCCATGCCCGCAGTTCCGTAGCCGTCCGCTTTAGGCTGTCGGACCGGGGACCTATCCCGACCGCGCCCAGTCGGGCTCGCTGACGCGCACGTCGCCGAGTGCCTGGACGGTGAACGAGTGGTTGACGACATCGCTGTCCTGTGTCGGCCGATACGGGAGGCTCGCTTCGAAGGCCACGCCCTCGCCGTCGACGAACGCGCCTCCCTGTGCCGTGATGACCGTTGCACTCCCTCCCAGGTCGGCTGATTCGAGCGCGAACTCCCGGAGCCGCCGCCCTTCGCGAGTCACTGTCCCGCCCGGTGTGTACCTCCCAGTTCGGAGTATCCCGCCCAGACCTTCGCTACCCCCGAGCATCGCGACCTGATCGGTGTCCTCGTGTACCGTGGTAAAATCCGCTGCCGTCTCGGTACTGTAGGTCGTCTCCCCGTCCGATATCGTCTGCACGTGTCTCGTTCCGTCGGCCACGTATCGCCGGTTCGTCTCCGAGGGGCTGTCGAAGACGTACAGCTGTCGCTCCTGTGTCAGGCTGCTGCGAACCGTGACGGTCACCGTGTCGCCGCCCCCGAGCGGGACGACGCTCTCTATCGCGTAGTCGTCCGCCCGCAACGCCGACTTGGTGGCCGACACGAGCGCCGACACGTCGTCGATACCGCTCTCGCTCGTCCCCGGCGGAAGCGCCCGCTGCTCTGTGGTCGCTGTCGGCCGTGGTGTCGATTCCGGGGGCGTGGCTGTCGCCGCGGCTGGCTCCGTCGCCGTCGCTGGGTCGTCACCGCTACACCCCGCAAGCGCCGTGAGTCCGGTCGCACCGAGCGCCGCGAGCAGCGCACGGCGCGTTCGACCGTGATGTGTCTGGCTCACACGCAGCTGTGTCGGCTACCAGTCGATAACGGTGCTGATGCCGGCAGTCTCAGGCCTCGTCCGCGCCGGACTGCAACCACTCGACGACCGCGCCGCTCGCGGCGAGGAAAGCAAGCCCCAGCAGCGGCGCGGCATCGACCGACTCTGTCGGGCGCGGCTCGTCTTCGCCGGCCGATGCCGTCACGTCAGGGGCTGGTTCGTCTTCGCGGCCCCACGCCGTCACGTCGGGGGCTGGCTCGTCCGGTTCCTCGTCCGATTCCTCGGCCGACGACGCCGTCGTGTCCCTGGTCGACCACTCGATGTCCGTGCGGTCTCCCTCGGTCCGGCCGCGTGGTTTCTCCGCTTCGGCGGCCTCGTCGTCGGACTCTTCCTCGGGCCGCACTATCGATACGTCGGACGACCCAGTGTCCGACGCGTCGGTCGAGGGCGACGGGGTGGCCGTTACCGGCCCTTCCGCCTCCAGCCCCGTCGTCGGCGGCGGCGTCTCGGACTCGGTGTCGCCTTTGCGACGCCGGTACACCCAGATGCCGACCGTGGCGATACCGAGCATGACCATGGAGACGCCCAGCCCGAGCAGCCCGTAGGTCTTCACGACCGATGTCTTGTCCTCGTCGACGACATTGCCAGGCGCTGGAATCTTCTCGCGGAGCCCGCCGTCGTCCTCGCTCTCGGGCGCCGTCGCCTCGGCGGTCGGCGCCGCCGGGACCTCGCCGTTCGCGACCGCGACACCCGGCAGTTTACCGACCACGCGTGCGAGCCGTGGCGAGTCGACGTCGGCCCGATACACGGTGAACTTGCTCATACTCCAGACGACGACCGGCCGAGATAAAAAGCCGCCTGCTGTGTCGCGCTTCGGGACGTCTCGCTGTTCGGACTCCCCTTACTCGCTACTCCCGCTCGCGTTCGCGTTCCCGACGCGTCTCGGCGGCGTCGACCTCCGGTACACGCTGTTCCGCCTCGTCGAGCAGTGAGCCGAGCCGCGCCTCGAACTCCCGCTCCGTGAGTTCGCCGTCGACGTACCGTTCCGTGAGCCTCGTCCGCCGTTCCTCGACCGTCGGTTCCAGGCGGCCGGCCAGTCCGAGCCGCCGGAGCGGGGGGACGGCGGCTTCCAGACCGGACAGGACGTTCGCCACGCGCCGGTTCCGCGGCACCGACGGCAGCGAAGCGCGGCTGGCGAGCGTCGAGAGGAGCGCGGCCCCGAAGACCAGTGTCAGCCCGCCACACAGCAGCGTCGCGAGCAGGAAGGCGCCGACTGTCAGTATCAGCGACCCGCCGGTCACCAGCACGGAGGCGGTCGCGAGTACGCCGACGACGGCGACACCGACGGTGGTGAGCCCGGACAGCACTGTCGCGGCAAACAGCAGCCAGTGTCGGTTCTCGGCGAGCCAGGTCACACCGGGGCTAGCGGATGTCGCCGCAAATGACTTTGGACGGAGTTGACGACGGTCACAAACGCCGCCGATAGAGTTGCCAAGCAGGACCGGGGACGAACTCCCAGCGGCTCTTTCGCCTGCAACGGGTCGCTGTCGC
>JBEQBH010000107.1:0-4929 GCA_041639955.1 Halobacteriales archaeon
TGACACCGCCGGCTGTAACGTCCCGGCGCTGTTTGTCACCGTGAAACCGTTCACGCGGCCGACAGTCCGACCGGTCACCGTCCGATAGCTTGCTCCCGCGCCGTTTTTATCCGCCGAGTCCTCACTGTCGGCTATGACCAACGAGCTCGGACGGGTAGACAGCGCGATTTGCAACGCGTTTCAGGGGGGGTTCCCGGTCGCCGAGCGGCCCTTCGAGCCGGCCGCCGCGGCGCTTTCCGACCACGGTATCGACATCTCGGCGGCCGAGCTGCTCGAACGGGTACAGGACCTGGACGACCGCGGGGTGCTCAGCCGCTTCGGCGCGCTCATCAACGCCCAGGAAATAGGCGGGACGGCGACGCTGGTGGCGACCCACGCCCCCGAGGACAGCTACGAGGACCACGCCGAGCTGGTCAACGCTCACCCCGAGGTCGCCCACAACTACGAGCGCGAACACCCGTATCTCAACATGTGGTTCGTCCTCAGCGTGGTCGACGAGGACCGCGTCGAGGACGTGCTGGCCGAGATAGAGGCCGAGACGGGCGAGCCGACCTACAACTTGCCCAAACAGCAGGAGTTCCACGTCGGCGCGAAGTTCCCCGTCGAGGGGCCACAGACGCAGGCGGTCGACTGCAGCGACGCCGGGCCCGAGGTCGAGCCAACTGACCGCCGTTCCCTGACGCCCGAGGAGCTCGACCTCGTGCTGGAAATCCAGGGCGGGCTCCCTATCACCGCGACGCCGTACGCCGACGTGGCCGACGCCATCGGCGCCGACACCGCGTGGGTCGTCGAGACCATCAAGCGGTTCAACGAGGAGGGGAAGGTCCGCCGCGTCGGCGCCATCCCGAACCACTACGCGCTGGGGTACTCAGAGAACGGGATGACCGTCTGGGACGTCCCCGACGAGGTCATCGACGAGGTCGGACAGTCGGTCGCCGAGTTCGACTTCGTCACGCACTGTTACGAGCGGCCCCGCCACGAGGGGGTCTGGCCGTACAACTTCTTCGCGATGACACACGGCCGCAGCGAGGAAGAGAGCGAACGGCGCATCCAGCAGGTCCACGACCGGATGACCGAGCACTGGGACGTGGACGAGGACGACTGGGACACGCTGTTCTCGACGCGCATCCTGAAGAAGACGGGTATCAGACTGGACGAGCGCGCACAGGCCAACGCCGAGCCCGCCGGGGACTGATGATTCCGCTCCTCCACGATTTCACGGGCGAGACGGTCCTGATATTCGGGGGCGGGCCCGTCGGGGCTCGCAAGGCCAGCCGCTTTGCCGCCGAGGCCGACGTGGTCGTCGTCAGCCCCGACTTCGCCGACCGCGATTTCGGCGGAGCGGAGCTGGTCCGCGAGGCGCCCGATTCCGACGGTGTTCGGTCGTGGGTCGAGCGGACCGACCCGGCGCTGGTCGTCGCCGCCACGGACGACGCCGAGCTGAACGCCGCCGCCGAGTCCGCCGCCCGCGAGGCGGGCGCGCTGGTCAACCGCGCCGACGCCCACGGCGAGCAGGACGCCGGCAACGTCGTCGTCCCCGCGACGGTCCGGGACGACCCCGTCGTGATGGCCGTCGCCACCGGCGGTCACTCGCCGGCGCTGTCGAAGTATCTCCGGGAGTCTTTCGAGGAGCAGTTCGCCGGCGCGGGCGGGATGGCCGAACTGACCGGTGAGTTCCGCGAGGAGTTGAAATCCGCTGACATGACGGCGACCGAACGCCGTGACGCGGTCAGGACCGTTGTCAGATCCCGGGAAGTTTGGAAGGCTTTAGATAGTGGCAGCCCCAACGCCAGACAAGTAGCAGCAGACGTGATTGGATACCAAATGGGTGATACGTCGTGAGAGAGCAGACAGGTGTTATCGTCGGCGTGCGCGTGACCCACGAGCGCGCTAGCGTGGACCAGCTGGAGACAGCCGCCGCGGATAGCACGCGCCACGCCGTCGAGTCGCTGCTCACCGAGCCCGGCGTCTCGGAGGCGTTCGCGCTCCAGACCTGCAACCGGACCGAGGGGTACGTCGTCGCGACGGACCACGAGACGGGCCTGGACGCGCTCGACCTCTTCACGCGGGCCGTCACCGACGAGGTCGTCGTCGAGATGGGCCACGAGGCGAGCCTGCGCCACCTCATGCGCGTGGCCGCCGGCCTCGAGTCCATCGTGCTGGGCGAGGACCAGATTCTGGGCCAGATACGTGACGCCTACGAGGATTCGCGCGGCGTCGGCGGAATCGGGCAGTTGCTCGAAGACGGTATCACGAAGGCCATCCACGTCGGCGAGCGCGCCCGCACCGAGACGGCCATCAACGAGGGCGTGGTCTCGCTGGCCTCGGCCGCGGTCCGGCTGGTCGACCGCGAGTGTTCGCTCGCCGGCGAGACGGCCCTCGTCGTGGGCGCCGGAGAGATGGGACAGCTGGCAGCGAAAGCCCTCTCCGAACACGTCGACCGCGTCATCGTCGCCAACAGAACCGTCCCCCACGCCGAGCACGTCGCCGAGACCGTCGACGTCGAGGCCAGCGCGGTGGCGCTCGACGCGATAGAAGCCGCCGTCGGCGAGGCCCGCGTCGTCGTCTCGGCGACCGGGAGCAACGACCAGGTTTTCGACGTCGGGACCTTCGCCGACGCGGGCGAGACGGCCGTCGTCGACATCGCCCAGCCCCGTGACGTGCCCGCGGGGGCCGACCGGCTCCCGACCGTGTCGGTGTACGACCTGGACGCGCTGGAGTCGGTGACCGCGGAGACCAGACAGCAGCGCCGGCGGGCCGCCGAGGCGGTCGAACAGCTGGTCGACGAGGAGTTCGACCACCTGCTGACCCAGTACAAGCGCAAGCGGGCCGACCGCGTCATCTCGGCGATGTACGAGAGCGCAGAGCGGGTGAAGACGGCCGAACTCAACACCGCGATGGCCCAGGCCGACTTCGACGAGGACCAGCGCGAGGTGCTCGAGGCGATGGCTGACTCCATCGTCTCCCAGCTGCTCGCCGCCCCGACCAAGAGCCTGCGCGACGCCGCCGAGGAGGACGACTGGGGGACCATCCACACCGCGCTCGAACTGTTCGACCCGGACTTCGGTCCCGACGCCCCCGAGATAACCGAAGACATGGCCATCGAGGACATCCCCGATGGGATGCGCGACGACATCCCCCCGGCGGTGCTCGAACAGCTGGCCGACGACTAGTCCTTGTTTGATTCGCTTTCTGCGGTAGCCCTTCGCGCTCGAACAGCCAGAAAGCCCCCGGACGCTCGATGGCTGCGACTCGCTGCGGTCCTCACTGCGTTGCGGTCCTTGCATCGTCTCGCTCATCGAGCGTCCGGCTCCTTTCAGTCCCACCCATGCCGGCTAACCAACCGGCTCCGGGTGGACTGAAAGGGGCGAGGCGTTCGACGAAGGCGGGCGACGCAAGCACTGGACTGAGCAAAGCGAAGGAAGCGCGCAGCGAGCCCCCCAAGTCGAACGCCTCGGGGCTTTCCGGCTGTAAGCACTCTGAACCTCTCAGTCAAAAGCAGATTTTCCTAGCGGCCAAACCACTTTGGGGCTGGCCGGCCACCTCTCGATATGGCAGACCTGCTTTCCGACGACGAAATCAGCGACCGACTCCCCGACGGCTGGGACCGCGAGGGCGACGAAATCGTCCGCGTCTACGAGTTCGACGACTACCTGGGCGCCTCCGGCTTCCTCGCCGCCGCGGCTGGCGTCGCCGAGGACGCCTGGCACCACCCCGAGATGACGACGCGGTGGGGAGAGTGCGAGGTCCGGCTGACGACCCACGACGCCGGCGGCATCACCGACAACGACATCGACATGGCCGAACGGCTGAACGACCTCTACGAGTAGCGTGACCGGACGCGACGACCCGGCGGCGAGCTACGTCTTCCGGGTGACCGTCCGACTCGACCCGGACTCGGGGTATCGGGCCGAACCCGACACGTTCGAGACCGTCCTCTCGCGGGCGGCCGACCCGCCGGGCGAGGAGGGATGGCTGTTCTTCCGGGACACGCTCTGGCGCGGGGAACTCGGCGACGCGGCCCACGGGCGGCGGCTGGCCGCGGACGCCCTGGGTGTGCCGGTCGAGTCAGTCTCCTTCAGCGAGTTGCGGACGAGCGAGGCGTATCTCGACGACCTGAAGGCGGCCATCGCCGAGGACCTCGGCGCGTTCAACGCCGACAGCGTCAGCGAAGTCCTGAAGAAGTACCTGGGTAGCTCCATCCACGTGCGGTGACCCGGCGGGCAGAAAGGCTTTATTCGCCACTGACCTACCCATGTCCAAGTGGCTCGTGACTACGATTTCTGGCTGTTCGACCTCGACGGGACGCTGGTCGACGTCGACCCGGCGTACCCGGTCGAGGTGATGGAACGGGTCGGCGACCGGCTCGGTCAGGGGTTCAGCGAGCGTGAGGCGGCGCTTTTGTGGTACGGCCAGGGCGAGGCCAGGCGCGACCTGCTCGCCCGGCGCGGCGTGGACCCGTCGCTGTTCTGGGACGTCTTCCACGAGGAGGAGGACCCGCTCGTCCGGGCCGAGGCGACGTATCTGTACGACGACGTCGAGACGTTCCTCAGCGAGCGAACGGAGCCCGTCGGACTGGTCACCCACTGCCAGGAGTACCTAACTGGGCCGGTACTCGATCGGCTGGACATCGGCGACTGGTTCGACACCGTCGTCTGCTGTGACGACGACATCGGCTGGAAACCCGACCCCGAACCGGTCCACCGGGCGATGGCCGACCTCGGCGTGGGACACAACGGCCACGCCGGCGTGCTGGTCGGCGACAACCCCGGCGACATCGGCGCGGCCCGCAACGCCGGCCTCGACGGCGTCCACGTCCAGCGCGGCTCGCCCGTCAGCCGGGACCGATGCGTGTGGGGCGACCACCGGATTACGTCGCTGCGTGAGCTGTAGACCAGGGCGTTGTTTTCATCTTCGGCTCGGTGATTC
>JBEQBH010000108.1:0-4902 GCA_041639955.1 Halobacteriales archaeon
ATCGCTGTTATGCAGTAGTCGCTGTCTCGAAGCGAATCGGCGCGCGCCGCAGCGAGACGGCTGCGCAGTATGGGGCAATATTTTCTGATTCCGGCCGCCGACCCCCTTCCACGCTGGGTTCACACGTGTGTATCCCTGGCCGTATCACGGTTTCCCGGCCCTACACACGACTGAACACCCTTCGGAAGGCCGGCCGGGCGGAGCGAGGGCCACACTGCGAGTTGCGTACCCTGTCGGGACGAGATGCCCGATATCGGCGGGTAAACTCGTATGTACAGGGTGATACCGTCGACTGCAGCCGCTGAACGGTAGGCAGTTATAAATAATGTATGATAGAGTGTGTCGGCTATGCCAGTCGCCACGGCATGGACAGAGTTGTATCACGCAGGAGCCAGAGCCGGGACAACAGACAGGGGGTGTCCGTGATGGCCACAGCGGCACAGATCGTCATGGGGGTGTTGCCGCTTGCGGTCATCTCGTTCCTCATGATCGGTCGGTACTGGTCGGCGACCCGCGCCATGCCCATCGCGTGGGTGGTCGCGGCGGTTGTCGGCTACGTCGGCTGGGACATGACGCCCCGGTGGATCGCCGCCGCGTCGATAAACGGCGCCATCACCGCGACCAACATACTGTGGATCGTGTTCGGGGCGATACTACTCCTGTATACGCTCAAGCAGACAGGCGCCTTCGACGTCATCAACGCCGGGTTCACGTCAATCAGCGACGACCGACGTGTGCAGGTCGTGTTGCTGGTGTTCCTGATGGGGTCGTTCATCGAGTCGGCGGCCGGCTTCGGAACGCCCGCGGCCATCGTCGGGCCGCTACTCGTCGGGCTCGGGTTCCCGCCGCTGGCCGCCGTCGTGGTCGCGCTGACGGGGAACCTGATGGCCATCACGTTCGGCGCGGTCGGGACGCCGCTTATCATCGGCCTACAGGACATCTTCGAGTCCTCGGAGTCTATCTCCGGGGCCGTCGCCGGACAGGGGATGTCCGTCGAGGGGTGGATCGCCGAAATCGGTCTGTGGGCGGCTACCCATCACGTCATCGTCGGTATCCTGCTCCCCTTTATCGGCGTCGCGATGATGACGCGGTTCTTCGGCGAGGAGCGCTCGATCAAACCCGCGCTCGAAGTGTTGCCGCTCACGCTGTTTGCGTGGCTGTCGTTCGCCGTGCCGTACTGGCTGACCGCGTACTTCCTCGGGCCGACGTTCCCCGGCCTGTTCGGCGCGATGTTCGGGATGGCGATTACGGTGAGTGCGCTTCGGGCCGGCTACTTCCACCCCGACGAGGAGTGGGACTTCGCACCCAAGACCGAATGGCCCGACCACTGGATCGGCGACATCAAACCGGGCGAGTCGACCAGTCGCGAGGCGACCGTCGCGGCCGACGGCGGACAGGTGACCGCCGGCGACCAGAAGATGTCACTGGTCCGCGCCTGGACGCCCTACGTCGTCCTGGCCGGCCTGCTCGTGGTGACCCGCGTTATCGACCCGCTGACGAGCTTCCTCACCTCAACGCTCGTCCTCGAATGGGCGGACATCCTCGGGACGGGGATGTCGAACGACTTCGCGCTGTTGTACCTGCCGGGAGCGGTCTTCGTGTTCGTCCACCTGCTTACCATCCCGCTTCACAGCATGAGCGGCGAGGAAATCAAAGCCGCGTGGCGGGAGTCCGCGGAGAAGGTGACACCCGCGGTCATCGCGCTCATCTTCGCCGTCGCGACCGTCCAGATAATGATCCAGTCCGGCCAGAGCGCCGGTATCGACAGCATGCTGGTCGTCCTCTCGGAGACCACGGCCGACACCGCGGGCGCGGTCTATCCGTTCTTCGCGGCCACCGTCGGTGCCTTCGGTGCGTTCCTCGCCGGGTCGAACACCGTCAGCGACATCCTCTTTGGGACCTTCCAGTACAACATCGCGACTGACCTGGGCGTCTCCCGGACCATCGTCGTCGGTGCGCAGGCCGTCGGCGGTGCCATCGGGAACCTCGTCGCTATCCACAACGTCGTCGCCGCGCTGGCCGTCGTCGGCCTCGTCGGCGAGGAGGGACGGGTCATCCGTCTGGAGCTGATTCCGCTGACGTACTACGCGGTGACGACGGGGATACTGACGCTGCTGTTCGTCTACGTCCTGGCGCCGGGGGTGTTCTAGGCGAGCGATGGCGGGACTCGAACCCAGCCGCTCCGCGCCCGCAGCCGAGCCGCGGGCGGACTACGAACATACGGGCGGCGAGGTGAACCGGCCCGCGCTGGTCGAGAGCCTCAGAGCCCGCGTGGACGGCGACGTTCGCTTCGACGAGTACTCCCGGCAGTCGTACGCCACCGACGCCAGTATCTACGAGGTACCGCCGGTCGGCGTCGTCTTCCCGGCCTCGACGGCCGACGTGGCGGCCGTCGTCGAGACCTGCGCGTCCGTCGACGTGCCGGTCCTGCCGCGGGGCGGGGGGACGAGTCTCGCCGGTCAGACGGTCAACGAGGCCGTCGTACTCGATTTCACCCGGTACATGGACGACGTTCGGACCGTCGACGCCGACGCGCGCACCGCTCGGGCACAGGTCGGGACGACGCTTGGCGACCTCAACGCCGACCTCGCTGCCCACGACCTGAAGTTCGCGCCCGACCCGGCCTGGGGCGATAAGTCCGCCCTGGGTGGCGCCATCGGCAACAACTCGACGGGCGCCCACTCGCTGCAGTACGGCAAGACCGACCACTACGTCGAGTCCTGCGAGGTCGTCCTCTCGGACGGCACCGTCACGGAGTTCGGCGAGCTGTCCGTCTCCGAGCTGCGCGAGCGTGCCGGGACGGGCGACCTGGAGAGCCGGATATACGCCGCCGTCGTGGACGTGCTCGACGACCACGGCGAGGAGATAGCGGCGGCCTACCCCGACCTGAAACGCAACGTCTCGGGGTACAACCTCGACCGGCTCGTCGCCGAGGCCGACGGCGAGTTCGGCGAGCCCGACACCGTGAACCTCGCGCGGCTGCTCGCCGGCAGCGAGGGGACCCTGGCGATAGTCACGGAAGCGACCGTGTCCCTGGAGCCCGTCCCCGAGACGAAGGCGATGGCCCTGCTCACGTACGGGGATCTGATCGAGGCGATGGCCGACGTGGCGCCGATACTCGAACACGATCCCGCGGCCGTCGAGATCCTCGACGACGTGATGATCGACCTCGCGCGGGACACCGCCGAGTTCGAAGACGTCGCGGCCATCCTGCCCGACGGAACGCGGGCGACGCTGCTCGTCGAGTTCTACGCCGGTGACGACGCCGAGGGCCGGGAGCAGGTCGACCGGCTGCTGGCCGACCGGCTCGACGGGACGGCCTCGGTGACAGACGACCCGGTTCGGGCCGCCGAGGGGCTCGAAGCCCACGACGAAGCCGAGCGCGAGAAGTTCTGGAAGCTCCGGAAGTCCGGGCTCCCGATACTGCTCTCGCGGACGAGCGACGCCAAACACGTCGCGTTCATCGAGGACACGGGCGTGCCGCCCGAGAACCTCCCCGAGTACGTCGCCGACTTCCAGGAGGTGCTGGAGGCCCACGACACGTTCGCGTCTTTCTACGCGCACGCGGGCCCGGGCGTACTCCACATCCGCCCGCTGGTGAACACGAAGACCGTCGACGACGTGGAGACGATGGTCTCCATCGCCGACGACGTGACCGACCTCGTCGTCGAGTACGGCGGGTCGGTGTCGGGCGAACACGGCGACGGCCGCGCCCGGACCTGCTGGAACGAGAAGCTCTACGGCACCGACGTCTGGGACGTGTTCCGGGAGCTGAAGACGGCGTTCGACCCCGACTGGCTTCTCAACCCCGGGCAGGTGGTCGGCGTCGACGACGCGGCCGTCGAGGCCGGGACGGCGCCCCCGCGTGCCCGCACCGTGGATATGGCCACCCAGCTGCGCTTTGACCCGGAGTACGACATCGACGCCGGGCTGGCGCCGACCCTGGAGTGGGACAACGAGAACGGCATGGAGGGGATGGTCGAACTCTGTCACGGCTGTGGGGGCTGTCGCGGCCCCCAAGAGACGACCGGGAGCGTGATGTGTCCGACCTACCGGGCCGCAGACGAGGAGCTGACCGCCACGCGGGGCCGGGCGAACATGCTCCGGCAGGCGATGAGCGGCGACCTCCCGGACGACCCCACGGACGAGCGGTTCGCCGAGGAGGTCCTCGACCTCTGTATCGGCTGTAAGGGGTGCAAACGCGACTGCCCCAGCGGCGTCGACATGGCGAAGCTGAAAGCGGAGGTCACACACGCCCGCCATCAGGAACACGGCGCGAGCCTGCGGGACAAGCTGTTCGCGAACGTGGGTACGCTGTTCGCACTGGGGAGCCGCGTCGCCCCGGTCGCGAACCTGCTCGGGTCACTGCCCGGGAGCGGGACGCTCTTGGAGAAGACCGTCGGCATCGCACGAGAACGGGACACGCCGACGCTGCACGCGGAGACGTTCGCCGACTGGTTCGAGGGCCGCGAGCGGGCGCTGTCGACTGACGAGGCGACGCGTAGCGTCGTCCTGTTCCCGGACGCGTACACGAACCACGTCCACCCCGAGGTCGGGAAAGCGGCCGTCGAGGTGCTCGAAGCGGCGGGCGTCTCCGTCACCCTGCTCGACGGCCACACCGACAGCGGCCGTCCGGCCTACTCCAAGGGGCTGCTTGACGACGCCCGGTCGACCGCCGGGGACGTGGTCGACGCGCTCGAACCGTACGTCGACGCCGGCCTCGATGTCGTCGTCGTCGAGCCCTCTGACGCGGTGATGCTCCAGTCGGACTACCCCGACCTGCTGGGCCGGGACGACCGGACGACGGCAGTCGCGACACACGCGTACGGCCTGTGTGAGTACCTCGACACGTTCGACCTGGACCGGGAGATAGACTGGGCGCCACCGGAGCGGTCGCTTGCC
>JBEQBH010000109.1:0-4899 GCA_041639955.1 Halobacteriales archaeon
CCGGCGTGCCGCGCTGGAACTCGCCCAGTGATTCGCCCGTCGCCGGGTTCTCGCTTTCGAACGTCTCTGTACCGTGGCCAGTGACCCATTCGCCGTCGATGTAGTGCTGGTACGTCTCTGCCATTGGCCCACATACGCAGGTACCAGTTCAAAATCCCCGTCCGACCATGGACGGGTCACTAATCCGGCTCGCTGGGCGTTGAAATGCCCGTTTATTCCCCCTCCGACCATGGTCGGGCGGGCATTGGTAAACCAACACATGGATAGGAACGCGACGTGTACTACACCCATGGCGGCTATTGACCAGACCGCAACGACGTGGCTCACCCTCGACCTCTGGCACCCGAACTGCTGGGCGATAAAGGCGACCAGCGAGACCGCCGGTGGCGTTCTGGCCCACTCCATCTACACCTCGCCGAAGACAGACGGGAACCACAGCGGGAAGGTCAAGGGATTGTTCACGGCGTTCGCAGACGACGAGGCCGAAGTGACCGAGCTGCTCGATGCGATACGTGACTCCGAGTACGGCGGCGAACTCTCGGAACTCCAGGAGCGGTTCGGACGTGAACGCAATGCCCCCGGGAACGTGGTCCGGGAGTTCTTCCTCGAATACGACCCCGACGACATGGTGTGCCCGACGCTGCTGGAACACGGGTTCGTCCACAACGCGCCGGTCCGCATCGAGGACGGGCGCGAGGAGTGGCAGGTCTGTTTCGTCAACGAGCGCTCCGAGATAGACGACGCGCTGGACCGGGTTCGCGAGGAGGCCGGCGCGGAGGTCAGAATCGACTCCATCACGACGAGCGAGGCCGCCACCACGACCGCCCGGGACCAGCGACTCGACACGCTCACCGCCAAACAGCGCGAGGTGTTCGAGCACGCACGCGAGGCGGGCTACTACGAGTGGCCCCGGCAGTGTGATACGCGGGAGCTTGCGGCCGACCTCGACGTCTCGAAGACCACTCTGCTAGAACACCTCAGAAAGGCCGAAGCGAAACTGCTCGACCCGTAGCTCACGAGCCGACGACGGCCCGGAGCGCGAACAGCGCGTTCTCCTTGCGCTCGCGGATACGCCGGTAGAAGTACGAGAACCACTTGGTTCCGTAGGGGATGTACTGGTAGACCTCGTACTCCTCGGCCAGTTCGAACTGCGCGCTCTCGCGGACGCCCGTGAGCATCTGCACCTCGAAGGGCGTCCCGTGTTCCTCGTGGAGCTCCGTGGCGAGGTCCACCATCGCCGGGTCGTGGCTCCCGACGGCGATGCCGTCCTCGAAGTGCTCGAACATGTAGGTCAGGTGCTTCCGGTACATCTCGTCGACTTTCGACTTCTCCCGGTAGGCGATGTCGGTCGGCGGCTCGTAGGCCCCTTTCACCAGGCGGACCTTCCCCGGGCAGTCGGCCAGCCGTTCGAGAATGTCGCCAGTCCGCTTGAGGTTGGCCTGGACGCAGACGCCGACCTCGCCGCCGGTCTCGCGGGCGTGGCGTTCGAAGGCATCGAGTGTCACGTCGACCGTGTCGTGGTCCTCCATGTCTATCCAGACGAAGCAGTCGGCGCCGTCGACGATGCGGGCGAGGTTCTCCTCGAAGGCGTCGTCCCCGATTTCCAGCCCTATCTGGCTCGGTTTGACCGAGATACACCCGTCGAGGCCGCGGCGTTCGAGGCCCTCGGCGAGTTCGATGTACGCGTCCGCGTCCGCGTCGGCGTCCGCGCGCTCCTCGTAGTGCTCACCCAGCAGATTGAGGATGCCTTTCACGCCCCGTTCGTTCAGCTCCGCCACGTGGTCCAGTGCCTCCGTCGCGGTCTCGCCGGCCACGAAGTTGTTCGCGATAGGGGGTATCATACACGGTCACACGCGCCAGACCGTTCTATATCCGGACCCTACCAAAAAATTCTGACAGGAAAACTGAGAAATAAAATCCCCCGAGCCGACAGTACCAGTAAACCTAATGTCGCCCGACCATGGTAGGGACACCATTGAGGCACATCTGTGAAAACCATTGAACTACCCATGCGAAAAACTACCACGAAATCGATCGACCGACGAACGATGCTGAAACTAACCGGCGGTGCCGGCGTCGCCGGCCTGGCCGGCTGTAGCTCGTTCGGTAACGGGAGCGAGGCGTACAACATCGGGATGGTCGACGCCCAGACGGGGTCGCTGTCGGCCTTCGGCGAGCGGAACCAGCGCGGGAAGGACCTCGCCCTGTCAGCGGTCAATGAAGTCGGTATCGGCGACAGCGAGTTACAGGTAACCGTCGAGGACTCCGGGAGCGAGAACCAAGGCGGGATTTCGGCCGCGCAGAAGCTCGTCAACCAGGACGGGGTCCCGTTCCTCATCGGCGCCGTCGGCTCCGGCGTCTCGCTAGCCATCTACGAGAGCGTCATCGAGGGGACCGACGTCGTCCAGCTCTCCCAGAACTCGACAGGGCTCGGACTGACCGACTTCCCCGGCCTCCTCCGGATGTCACCGCCCGGGAGCACGCAGGCGACCGCCCTCGCGGACATCATCGCCGAGGACGGTTACGACGAGGTGGCGCTGACGTACGTGAACAACGACTACGGTTCGAGCCTGGCCGACGCCTTCACCGAGGCCTGGGACGGCTCCGTCGCCTACAACAACTCCCACGACCAGGAGCAACAGTCCTACTCCAACGTCATCTCACAGATGAACGGCTCGGATGCGGACGCCTGGCTGTTCATCACTTACCAGGCCGAGTTCGCCACGATGGTCAACGAGATATACTCCAGTGGCTACGAGGCGATGCTGTACGGGGCCGACTCGGTCTCGGGCGACAACGTCCTCGAAAACACTCCCGAGGGGAGCATGGAGGGTATGAAAATCGTCGTCCCGTCCGCCCCGGTAGACCAGCAGAACTACAAGGACTTCGCCTCGACGTTCGAGAGCGAATACGACCAGGCGCCGACCTCGTGGGCGGCCTACGCCTACGACTGTGTCATCAACGCGGCGCTTGCCATCCAGGCCGCGGACGAGTTCACCGGCGCGGCGCTGGGCGAAGTCGTCCGCGACGTGACCCGCCCGGAGGGAGAGCAGGTCACCTCCTTCGAGGCCGCAAGCGAGATTCTCTCGGACGGCGGCGGCCCGAGCGACGTGGACTACCAGGGCGTCAGCGGCCCGATCGACTTCGACGAGAACGGAGACCCCGTCGGGTTCCTGCAGGTGCTGGAGGTTCAGGACCACAGCTACGAGGGTGTCGACTTCATCAGTTCCTAGCCAGAGAATGGTACTCGACCAACTCGCCAGTGGGCTGGTGTTCAGCAGCATCATCGTGCTCGGCAGCATCGGCCTGTCGCTCGTGTACAGCATCGCGGACTTCGCGAACTTCGCCCATGGCGATACGATGACCATCGGCGCCTACACGGCGCTGGTCACGTTCGGCACCATCGGCGGCCTCGGCGGGACGGTCCTCGGGTTACCCCTCGGTTTCTTCGTCGCGCTGGTCGCCGGGATTGCGATGGCCGCACTCGTCGCCGTCGTCACGGAGAAGTTCGTCTACGACGGGATGGACGTAGACTCCATCGGGCTGCTCATCGCCTCTATCGGGCTCGCGTTCATCTACCGGGCGGTCGTCCAGCTTGGCTTTAGCGCCCAGTCCACCCGGTACGGAATCCAGTCGCTTCGGCCCATCGATTCGCTGGTGCCCTACGGCGTCCGCATCACCCTGCACGACGTGGCCATCTTCGTCTTCGCGTCCCTGCTAGTCACCGGTCTGCACGTCCTCTTGCAGTACAGCGACCTCGGCCGGAAGATGCGCGCGATGGCCGACAACCCGGACCTGGCCCGCGTCAGCGGTATCCGTACCGACCGGGTCAAGCTGTGGACCTGGGTTATCGGCGCCGGCCTCGCTGGCGCTGGCGGCGTGTTCCTTGGCCTGTACAGCCAGCTCACGCCCCGGATGGGCTTTAACCTCCTCTTGCTCATCTTCGCCGCCGTCATACTGGGCGGCATCGGCTCGGTCTACGGGGCGATGCTCGGGGGCTTTCTCATCGGGATGATAAACCAGCTGACTCCGCTGCTGTCGGAAGTGGGCATCCCCATCGGCATCGAGTACGCCAACGCGATAGCCTTCATAATCATGGTTGTCGTGTTGTTGATCCGGCCAAGCGGAATCGCCGGGGAGGCGACCTGAGATGTCGCTCGTCGAGGACCCCAGAGGGTACTGGGGCGGACTCACGACTGCTGAGAAGGGTGTCAGCGGTGCCATCGCCCTGTTCGCGGTCGCGCTCGTCGTGAGCCTGCTCGTAGGCGTGCTTGCGCCGACCTACTTCCTCTATCTCGTCGGCCTCGCGGGGATGTACGCGCTGCTCTCTCTCGGGCTCAACTCCCAGTGGGGCTTTTCGGGGCTCATCAACTTCAGCGTCGCCGCTTTCTTCGGTATCGGTGCCTACGGCACCGCACTCGCCAGCGCCAGCAGCTCGCCGGTGGCGGGCGGGCTCCCACCTATTGTGGGACTGCTCGCCGCGCTGGCGCTCGCGGCGATGCTGGCGCTGTTTATCGGTATCCCGACCCTGCGGCTCCGGGCGGACTACCTCGCCATCGCCTCTATCGGCTTAGCCGAGGTCGTCCGCCTCGTCGTCCTCAACCAGGACTCGTGGACGAACGGCAGCGCCGGGGTCCGGGGCATCCCGGGGTTCTTCGAAGGGTGGCCGGTCCTGGAGACACTCCCCGACACGATGCCGACTATCGTCCTCGGCTCGGGTCCCGGCGCGATAATACTCAACGCGCCGTTCTGGCAGGCCCTGCTGAACGTCGGACTGGTGTTGACGTTCGTCGGCGTGAGCTACCTGGTCCTGCGCCGGGCCCACCGGTCGCCGTGGGGCCGCGTGCTCCGGACGATACGCTCCGACGAGGACCTGGCGAGCGCGCTGGGCAAGAACAC
>JBEQBH010000110.1:0-4896 GCA_041639955.1 Halobacteriales archaeon
GAGACGGGCAGTCCGAAGAAGACCGCTGTCTGAGCGATGAGGAAACTCGGGATGAGGGCGGCGATAGAGCGCCGGGGGCCAAGCGAGGAGTAGTCCTGGGCGATTGCCTTTATCATCCGCGGAGCGCCGGTCCAGGAGCCGACGAGCAGTCCGAGCCCGCCAAACAGCAACACGCCGGTGATGGGGATGACCGACGCCGGCCCCGAGTCCAGCAGCGGGAGCAGCGGGCCCAGCGCGAGGCCGACCTGGCTGCCGCCGGCCGAGAACGCGACCAGCCCCCCGAGCACGAGCAGGAAGTGCCGCTGGCCGGCCGCGGTGTCCGCTCGCACGTCCCGGTAGAGCAGCCCCCCACCGAACAGCGCCGCCAGCAGCGTGACTGCGGCTATCGTCGGCAACATCGGCGTCTCGAGCGTCCGTCCGGTCGCCCGCGCGACGGAGGCCTGTGCGGAACCCGGCGCGAGCAGGACAAAGCGGACGTTCGCAAGCAGCGCGGCGACGAGCGCGCCCAGAATCGGGACCGCCACGTCCTCGGGGACGGACTCGTTGCGCAACAGCGAGGCCGTCGTGTAGGCGATGCCGCCGCCGACGAAGGGCACCGCGACCCACAGCGAGACGATTTCGATGTACTTGGCGGTCGCCGGCTGTCCGCCCATCGCCAGTCCGACGCCGACGACGGCGCCGGTGACGGTAAAGGCCGTCGCGATGGGGTACCCGGTGAAGATGCCAAAGGCCACCAGCAGCGCCGCGGTCACGAGCGCGACGATGGCCGCTATCGCGGAGAGCCCGCCGCCATCCGGGAAGAGGACGAGGCCGCCACCGACGGTCTCGGTGACGTTCGCGCCCTGCAACACCGCGCCGGCCAACCCGAGGAGACCCACCAGAAAGCCCGCCCGCATCACGGATATCGCGTTGGCGCCGACCGCCGGCGCGAAGGGTGTCGAGCCGGAGGAGCCGGCCCCAATCGCCCACGCCATGAACAGGCTCGCCACCGACGCTACGATCAGCGTCGCCAGTACGCTCGTCGCTACCATCTACAGCGGCGTTTGCCCTACCAACCCATGAGCCTACCGTTCCCCGCGTGTCTCCACCTGAAACGAAGGGTGGGGAGAGATAACACGTGACTGAAGGGCCGGTACCGACTGACCGGTGTCTCGCCACGTGAGAGGACGGCGCCCACCGAGGGGCGAACCCAGACGCTGCTCGGCGCTCTACAGGTGGAGGGCAACCGCCTGTCGCCGAGGGGGTGTCAGAAGTTATAACACCGAGTCCGGTAATGGTGATACAATTACGATGGTGGAGCTTCTGACCGTCGTCGGTGTCGCTGTCGCTGTGTTCGTCGGGTTCAATATCGGCGGGTCGTCGACGGGCGTCGCGTTCGGCCCAGCCGTCGGCTCACGCCTGGTCCGGAAGACGACCGCGGGGGCCCTGTTCGTCAGCTGTGGCTTCCTCGGCGCGTGGACCGTCGGCCGGAACGTCATCGCGACGATGAGCAGCAGTATCGTCCCGGCAGCACAGTTTACGCCCATCGCAAGCGTCGGCGTTCTGTTTTTCACCGGGGCGTCGCTGCTGGTGTCGAATCTCTATGGCGTCCCGGCCTCGACGTCGATGACCGCGGTTGGCGCTATCGTCGGACTCGGGTTGGCCTCGGGCACCCTCAATCAGGCGCTGATGTTCGTCATCGTCTCGGCCTGGATTGTCGCCCCGCTGGTGTGTCTGGTTATCGGGGCCGTGGTCGGCCGGTATCTGTACCCGTATCTCGACCGCTATATCGCGTTCACGACGTTCAACCTCCATTTCATCCAGCTCGACCGGTCGGGTATTGTGCCTCGGCCGTATATAAACCAGAACGCGTCGCTGCAGGATACAATCGGCTCCCTGTCGGTGGTCGTCATCGGCTGTTACATGGCGTTTTCCGCGGGGGCGTCCAACGCGGCAAACGCCGTCGCCCCCCTGGTCGGTTCGGGGGGCTCTCTCACCGTCGACCAGGGCGTCCTGCTCGCGGTGGCAGCTTTCGGGTTGGGCAGTTTCACGATTGCCCGGCGCACGCTGGAGACGGTCGGGGACGATATCACGGAGTTGCCGATTCTCGCGTCGCTTATAGTCTCCGTGGTCGGTGGAACAGTCATCACCGCTCTCTCGTACTTCGGCATCCCAGCGAGTCTGGCAGTCAGCACGACATCGACAATCATCGGGCTCGGATGGGGCCGGGCGAGCCGGGCGGCGACACTGGCTGAGCTAGCGACGCCGGCACCTGAGGAGCCAGGGTTGGACGTGACGACTGGGGCACTGGTCACGTCACGGGTCGAGGACGCCCCCACTGGGCCGACAATCGGGGATATCGCCCGACACGAGCAACCGGCCGAGAAGCCAGACGACGCCCCAGCGGTCCCGGATGTCGGTGCGGAGGGGCCGGCGGACCTCGACGAGCGGAGCCTCTTCGACCCGGCGGCGGCCAAGCGTATCGTGCTGATGTGGGTGTTGACGCCGTCGCTGGCGATTGCCGCCTCGTACCCGGTGTTTGCGTTTCTAGTGTGACAGACGGGTCGGCAAAACGGCAGAAAGTCGCCCTGACTGCGACAGCCTCGGAAGACCGGGCCGCGCACGCGGCAGCGAGCGTCGGTCGAGTTCGCCGCTTGGACGACAAACCGACGCCGAGCAGACAAGACTGCGCTTAGTTCGATTTGGCGTCGGCGATGCTGGAAGCCGATACCGGCGACAGAACAGTCGCCTCAGTTCGACTTCGCATCGGTCTCTTCGCCCGGTTCGACCGCCTCGACGCCCTCGGCGGCCTCGACTGCCTCGGTCACCTTCTCGGTGTCGACGTGCCAGCGGTCCACGTCGGAGTCGTAGTCGGCCAGCCGGTTCGAGACGCGCACCTTCAGGTCGTCGTCGTTGACGTTGACCTCGAAGACGTATTCGGGGTCCTCTTCGTCCCCGATGCGCCGGAGGTTCGCGCTCACGAGCGGGTTGTCGAAGTAGTACGGCGCTATCTGTGTCATCACGTTTCGGTAGACTGTGTCCTCGACCTTGCGCAGCGCCTTCCGGCCCGCGGAGTCGGCCGCGCGGGCGACGTAGTCGACTGACTCGCCCCACTTGTCGATAGCCTCGTCGGGTTCGTCGAGGTTCTCGTAGGACTCAGTGAGTTTCTCGCCGGCCGTCTGGAGGTCCTCGTCGGGGTCCTTGCCCGCCTGTTCACCTTTCCCCTCGGAGACGCTGGCCTGTTCGGCCGTTTTCTCGTTGACGTCCTCGTCGAGCCGTTCGTGGCTCTTTGGCCGCCACTCGTCGAACTCATCGAGGGCCTCGTCGTCGACGTCCGTCTCGACGGACTCGTCCTCGAACAGCTCTTTCAGTGCCTGCGTGATGCGCTCGCCGTGCTCGACGACGTCGACCCAGCCACCCTGTGTCTTGAATCCTGAGACGCTCTCTTCGATATCTGCCATTGTAGAAAGTTCGGACGGTGTGGTACCGTGTGGCCGGTAGTTGTCGCTGGGACTGGTTAAGCGTTTCCGCCGAGCGTGGCCGACTGCGCGAGGTGGCCGAGCGCTGGTGTTCCCCTTTTCCGTCTCCGCCGCCTACACTCGGGCGATGCCATCCGCACTATTCGTAGTCAGCGAAGAGGGGTACTGGGGCGAGGAATGTATCGAACCGCTCACGACACTCACCGACGCGGGCGTCGACATCGAGGTCGCGACGCCGAGCGGCTCGCCGCCGGTCATTGACGAGCGCTCCGTCGACCCCGAGGAGGTCGGCGAGGAGACGGCCGAACACGTGATGGAGGTCCACGAGAGCGACGAGCGGCTGAACGACCCCACCCCGGTCGCACAGGTCGACGCCGCCGACTACGACACCGTCGTCTTCCCGGGCGGCCACGGCACCGCGTGGGACGTCAATCAGGACCGGGACGCCCGCCGGCTGCTGCGGGACGCCGTGGCACACGAGGACGGCAAAGCGCTAGTCGTCTGTCACGCCGTCGGTATCCTGGCGTTCACCAGGGAGAGCACCGGCGACTTCCTCGTCGACGGGCGCTCGGTCACCGGCTTCCCCAACGAGTGGGAAGAGGGTATCGTCGACGACAACGGCGTGATGCCCGACGGCCGGAAGCTCCCCTACTGGGTCGAGGACGAGGTCATCGCCGCCGGCGGCGACTGGGACGCCGAACTCGACGACGACACGAGCGTCACGGTCGACGGCGACCTCATCACCGCGCGTGGCCCGCCCTCCTCGGCGGCGGCCGCCCGGACGCTGCTCGAGGAACTCGGCATCGAGCCGCCCGCCTGAGGCTGGCGCGGCGCTGTCGTCAACGTTTACTTCCCACCCCGCCGAGGCCACCGTATGGCACTCGAACAGCGCGGTGACGCCTCGATAGTCACACACGCGCTCGCACAAGACGAGCTCTCTCGACTGCGCGAGAAGGAGACCGAACAGGTCGAGTTCCGGAAAGGGCTCGTCCGACTGGGTCGGCTCTGTGGCTACGAGATAATCGACGGGCGCATGGAAACCGAGTACATCGAGATAGAGACTCCCCTGACCACGACGATGGGCGAGCGGGTGACGGGGCTCGACGACGTGGTCATCGTCAACGTCCTCCGGGCGGCGACGCCGTTCGTCGAGGGGCTCCTGAAGGCGTTCCCCCGCGCTCGCCAGGGCGTCATCTCGGCGAGCCGGGACGAGTCCGCGGGAATGAGCGACGACGGCGAGTTCCCCATCTCCGTCGACTACGTCAAACTGCCCGACATCAACTCCGAGGACACCGTCATCATCGCCGACCCGATGCTGGCGACGGGGTCGACCATGTCGACCGTTCTGGACCACATCACCGACCAGGGCGCCGACCCCGAGCGTCTCGTTGTCCTCTCGGCGGTGGCGGCCCCGCCCGGTATCGTACGGGTCTCTGAG
>JBEQBH010000111.1:0-4815 GCA_041639955.1 Halobacteriales archaeon
AGCCCGAATCAGTCCGGTCCGCGGTCCAGCAGCGGGCCGCCGAGGGGCCGATGTACGGCGCGCCAACGGAGGTCGAGGTCGAACTCGCGGAGTTCGTCGCCCGGCACGTCCCCAGCGTCGAGATGACTCGCTTCGTCAACTCCGGCACCGAGGCGACAGTCTCCGCCGTTCGCCTCGCCCGCGGCTACACCGGCCGGGACAAAATCGTCGTGATGCAAAGCGGCTACCACGGCGCCCAGGAGTCCACACTCGTCGAGGGAGAAGGCGACCACACCCACCCCTCCAGTCCCGGCATCCCCGAGAGCTTCGCCGAACACACCCTGACGATTCCGTTCAACGACAGCGAGGCGGCCCGCGAGGTCTTTGCCGAACACGGCGACGACATCGCCGCCGTCCTCACGGAACCCATCCTCGGGAACTACGGCATCGTCCACCCCGTCGAGGGGTTCCACGAGACGCTCGAAGAGCTGTGTGACGACCACGGCTCCCTGCTCATCTTCGACGAGGTCATCACCGGTTTCCGCGTCGGCGGGCTCCAGTGTGCCCAGGGGAAGTTCGACATCGACCCCGACATCACCACCTTCGGGAAGATCGTCGGCGGCGGCTTCCCCGTCGGCGCCATCGGCGGGAAAAGCGAGATAATCGAGCAGTTCACGCCCGCCGGCGACGTGTTCCAGTCGGGCACCTTCTCGGGCCACCCCGTGACGATGGCCGCCGGCCTCGAAACACTCCGCTATGCGGCCGAAAACGACGTGTACGACCACGTCAACGGCCTGGCAGACCAGCTCCGCTCGGGGTTGCAGGACATCCTCGAAGACCAGGCCCCCGCCTACACCGTCGTCGGCACCGACTCGATGTTCAAGGTCGTCTTCACGCGCCAGGCGCCCGACAGCTTCGACGACCACTGCGAGGCCGGCTGTCGACAGCGCGAGGCGTGTCCCCGCTACGACCACTGCCCGAAGAACGGCGGCGACGTGACACGCGCCGAGACCGAGCGCTGGGAACGGCTGTTCTGGCCCGCGATGAAAGAGCAGGGCGTCTTCCTTACCGCCAATCAGTTCGAGTCCCAGTTCGTCTGTGACGCCCACACCGAGGAAGACATCGAGGAGACCCTGGAGGCCTACAAGACCGCCATATGACCGACGACGTCCTCACCCTGTCCGAGAAGCGGATGTACGGCGAGACGCGCGCCGAAACACACGCCTACGTCGGGTCCGGGCTCGGAGTGACGCGCGTCGAGACCGCCGGCGGGCAGATCGGCCGGTTCAGCCTCGCCGAGCGCTGTTCGGTCCGGGATATCGCCGGCGCCAACGGCGAGATAGCCGTCGCCACCGAGGACTCGGTCCTGATTTCGACCGACGACGGCTTCGCCGCCACCGACTTCGGCCCCGCGACGGCCGTGGGCTACGACGACGACGGACTAGTGGCCGCCGGGGCGGGACGGGTCGCCCGCTACGACGACGGCGAGTGGTGGGAGATGGGCGCCGTCGACGACGTCCGGGCCCTCTCCGCCGACCTCGTTGCGGCCGCCGACGGCGTCTACGGACTGCCCGGCTGTGCGTATCTCGGACTCCACGACGCCGCCGACGTGGCCGGCCCCTTCGCCGCCACCGCCGACGGGCTCTACAGGCGCGACGCCAAGGAAGGGACCGTCGGTCCCACCGAGAACTGGGTGCCCGTCCGGTCGGGCTCACACGGCGTCGTCGCGACCGACGGCGACCGCACACATACCGCCGACGTGGACACGCTCTACGAACTGACCGACCGCGCCAGCGCCGGCCCGGACCCCCACTGGCGCCCCTGTGACCTCCCCGTCCGCGAGCGGGTCGTCGACGTGGCCTACGGCGAGGACACCTACGCTATCACCGAGGACGGCACCTTCCTCGTGAACACGGCCGACGACGCCACCGCCGACGGACGGGGCGGCTGGCGCGCTCGGTCGCTGGGCGTGCCCGGGGTCGTCGGCGTGGCGGTGGCGTGACCGGTCCGTGGAACTGGTGGGTCTCCTCGTATCCACCCACACGGCTCTGTTGAAACACTCGACAGAGGACACGTCCGGCCCCGGTTGGTCGATGCAGGAGAAGCATGGCCCCTTGGAGCCAAGAAGGGGCCATGAAATTTGCCTCTGACAATTGAGTAGACACACTGGGTCGGGAGGTGATTAGATGTGGTGTGAGTGTGCCCATTTCACCATGCCATACCAAGCCGCTTAAAAACCAACCTACCAGCAAGTCATGTTTGTGAAATAAAGTTATTTAATATATGTTTCACTACTAATAGAGTACTAGAGTCAATCTACCGCTCTATTGAACAGTTGTTCCACGGGTGCGTTGGGGAACGAAATTAGCTGTATCGTCGTCACGACCTCCCGGTTGGTCACCCGCCACTGACAGCCGTTCCAGCCGGCCTCGGCCCACACGAAGCCGCCATCCGGTAGCGAACCAACAGTCGCCGGGCGGTATCGCTGGTGTCGGAGCCGTCGAGACGCTGTGCGGCTCTGGCGGTCTCGGGGGCGGAGCGGTCGCAATCACGCTGGCCCGCAACAGTGAGCGACGCCTGTCTTCGGACAGATATTCCCCGCCGCGAGTGCCGTCAGTTTGCTATAGCACCAGCACTAGTCGTCGGCCTCAGCGTGGGCGTGTTTCGTACTGTCGACGCTGACCGTTTCCCACTCGTCGTCGGAGTGGGCGCCCTCCCGCTCCTTGGCACTGGCCGCGACACGCATGAACGTCGCCTTCTCACGGGCCGCTGCGATGTCGTGGCCACCGCAGTACGACAGTCCCGAGCGAATGCCGGCACAGAACTCCTCGACCACGTCGGCGACGGGGCCCTTGTATGGCGTCAGTCCCTCGACGCCCTCATCGGCGGTGACGTTCTCACCCTTGTCGGAGCGCTTCTCGGCGGCCGCAGTCGTCGCCATCCCCCGGGACCGCTTGTACCGCATGCCGTCAACTTCGACGGTCTCGCCGGGGGCCTCGGCGGTACCGGCAAAGAGGCTGCCGAGCATCACCGTGTCGGCGCCCGCCATCAGCGCCTTGACGGCGTCACCGGACGTCTGGATGCCGCCGTCGGCACAGATTGTCACGTCGCTGGGGGCCGCGTCGGCACAGTCGTCGACCGCAGTCAACTGTGGCACACCCGCGCCGGCCACCTTGCGAGTGGTGCAGTGGGACCCGGGACCGATGCCGACTTTCACACAGTCCGCGCCGGCCGCCGCCAGGTCCTCGACACCCGCCGGCGTGGCGACGTTGCCCGCGATGATATCCAGCTCCGGGTACGCTTCGCGGATGTCACTGACGGCATCGAGGGTTCGCTCCATGTGACCGTGAGCGACGTCAACAACGACTGCGTCGATGCCGGCATCGACGAGGGCCGCTGTTCGATCCAGATAGTCCTCGTCGATGCCGACCGCGGCCGTGACCGGGACGCCGGCCTCGACCACGCGCGAGACCTCAGCGGCTTGTTCCGCGACGGTGAGAAAGCGATGAATCGTCCCAACGCCGCCGGCCTCGCCCAGCGCGATGGCCAGCTCCGCCTCGGTGACGGTGTCCATCGCGGCCGATACCAGCGGCTTCGAAAGAGTAATTCCGGGTGTCAGTTTCGTCGAGAGAGAGACATCGCTTCGGCTATCGACGGGCGAACGCTGCGGGACCAGCAGGACGTCGCCGTAGCTCAGCCCAGTACGGATCTCGTTCATGACCGAATCCTAGCATGCCTGTCGCACGCATAAATCCCGCGGTTCTATGCCCCTCGACGCCGTAAACACTGATGCCGACCCCGCGAACTCCCATCCGACGTGGCGTCGAAGGGAACGCTGACGACGGCGGTGGTCGCGTCGTCCGGCAGCCCCACGCCGCGGTCGACAGTACCGTCACGCTATGGGTCGGTCACCAGCGGTGGTGTACCGCGTCGTAGAGGTGGGCTTCGTACACGTCGCGGACAGCCCCGTGGGTCTCGTGAGAGAGTGGTGGTAGGTCGGCGGCCGCGACGTTCTCCGCGACGTGTTCGGGCGTCGTCGAGCCGGGGATAACGGTCGTCACGGCGTCGAAATCCAGTATCCACCGGAGGGTGAACTGTGCCATCGTGGTGTCCTCGGGGACCAGCCGACGGAGGTCGGCCACGGCGTCCAGGCCAGCCTCGAACGGCACGCCAGCGAACGTCTCGCCGCCCTCGCGGCCGACGCCAGCGGCCACGCCATCCTCGGCCGCCGTCCGCCGGTGGTCGTCGGGTCCGAACGCCTCGACCCCGTCGAAGGCGTCGGCGAGCAGCCCAGACGCGAGGGGCACACGAACGATGACCCCGACGTCCTCGGCAGCGGCCCGCTCGAAGAAGCGCTCTGCGGGACGCTGGCGGAAGGGGTTGAAGATAATCTGGACCGACTCGATTACGTCGTATTCGACCGCCTTCATCGCTTCCTCGACTTTCTCGACGCTGACGCCGGCGTGGGCTATCTCACCCTCCTCTTTGAGGACCTCTAACACCGAGAACGTCTCTGGCTCGTAGAAGGCCGCCGTCTCGGGACAGTGCAACTGGACGAGGTCGAGCCGGTCGACACCGAGACGAGCCTGCGACCCAGCGACGGACTCGCGCAGGCCCGACTCCGAGTGACGTTCGTCCTCGTCGGGGGCGGCCTTCGTTGCGACGTACACCCGCTCCGCGTCGGCTGGGCGCTCCGCGAGGACATCCTCGATGAGGCGCTCGGCCCGACCGTCACCGTACACTTCGGCCGTGTCGACGAAGTTCGCACCATCCCTGAGGGCGGTGCGAATCGCGTCACGGGCCTGCTCGTCGGATACGTCGTCCCAGACCGGGCCC
>JBEQBH010000112.1:0-4801 GCA_041639955.1 Halobacteriales archaeon
CGGATTCGAACCGCCTGAACTTCGCTCGCGCCGCTCGCTCGTTCCGTGCTTCGAATCCGCTCGACACGTAACAGTCGCTCACGAGCTTGTTTGCAACAGGATATGCGTGGGACCGGATTCGAACCGGATGAAGACTCACCGCGTTCGTCTTCCAGGGTACGAATCCGTGAACGAATTTGTCACTCGCGAGTTTGCTCGCGACAGAATATGCGTGGGACCGGATTCGAACCGGCGGACCCCTACGGGACAGCGCCCTCAACGCTGCGCCGTTGGCCTGGCTTGGCTACCCACGCTCGCTGCGTCTTACTGCAATAAATCGTATCCCGCGGTCGGATAAAAGGGCTTTCGTTTGCGTCCCGCCCCGGGACGTTCTCTCATCCTGTCGAACCGGATGTTTCAAATATGACGAAACCGCTACCGGGGGCATGGCCAAATACTCGACCGGCAGCGGGGGCGACAGCGCCGGCGGGAGCTGTGAACTCTGCGGAGCCGCGGGCGACACACAGACTGCTAACGTCGCTGGCGCGACGCTTGAACTCTGTAGTGACTGCGCACAGAACCACGGTGAGAGCGACCGGGGGCCGTCCGGAAGCGACACGCCGGACGACAGTGACCGAAAGCGTCGCGCGGCACAGAACACCGCAAAGATACAAGACTCCCAGTCCACAGACAGCTCCCACTGGGAGGACGGCGCCGACTACGACGCCGACCAGCTCCCCTACCTGGTCAACGACTACGCGTCACGTGTCACCGACGCCCGACAAGAGGCGGGCCTCAAGACCGATGAACTCGCCGAGGAGCTCGGCCTCTCCGAAGACGCCGTCCTCGCCGTTGAGCAGGCCCGAGCGGTCCAGGCGAACGTCAAGGGCTCGACCATCTCCGAGATAGAGGCGTTTCTGGATATCGAACTCGCGGAATCGCGGTAACGACCCCTTCGCTGACGGGAGTCCGCGCCGAAGCACATTTGCGAGGCGGCGTCGTACCACCGCTGTGACTCACGACGCTGTCGTCTATGACCTCGACGGGACGCTGGTCAACCTCGCCGTCGACTGGGGTGTAGTGACCAGCGATGTCGCTGCCCGCCTCAGCGACCACGGGGTCGAGACGGACACTGCGAGCCTCTGGGAGCTGCTGGAACTGTCCGACGAGACCGGTCACCGGGAGGTCGTCGAGGCGACGATATCCGAACACGAGCGCGCGGGGGCTCGCGAGTCGACGAGACTCGCGCTCGCGGACGGCCTCCCACACGACGTTCCCGTTGGCGTCTGCTCGTTGAACGCGGAGTCGGCCTGCCGACTGGCGCTGGACGTCCACGGGATAGCCGACGCGATAGCGTCTGTCGTCGGTCGTGACACGGTGGGGTCGGAGAAGCCGGACCCCGAAGGCCTCCTGACGGTCGCCGACACACTCGGAGCCGAGGCGGAGTCGACGGTGTTCGTCGGGGACTCCAAGCGGGACGCCGAGGCGGCGCGGCGGGCCGGGATGACGTTCGCCTGGGCGAGCGAGTTCGATCAGCGACGGTATCGGGCGTAGAGGTACACCGAGACGGCGGTCAGTATCCAGATGACCGCGCCGACGCGGACGGCGAATATCGCGCGGCTGGTCCACGTCGGGAGCCGCGTTCCGAGCGAGGCGGCGGCAACGACGGGCGACCCGAGGAGGATGGTCGTGACGAAGGTGACCTGCATCACCCAGCCGAAGTCGACGCCGTCGGGGTCCGTCTGCTCGACTGCTGGCACAGCCGTGGGTTCCCAGCCGGGTGGCAAGGCGGTTGCGGTTTGGAGGTCACAGCCCGCGCGGATACGGACCCGGCCTGGGCCGACAGTGTTGGCGGACCGACCCTTATTTTACGGCCCGTTGCAAACCGAGCGCTATGACTGCCAAAGAAGATATGCCGGAGATTCCGGTCGTCTGTACGGACTGCGGGACACGCACCCAGGTCCCGTTCGAGGACGTCGAAGCGGCCGTGGAACGGCACAACGAACAGCTCCACGGCGGCGACGCCGTCGCCGAAGTCGACCCGGAAGTACTGGACGCCTTGACCGACCAGCTCGGCCGTGAAATGGGGCTGTTCGGCGACGACCCGAACACGTAATATCCCGGAGCGCCCGGCCTCGCACATGACTACCGTTCGGGACCTGCAGGCGATGACCGGTGACGAACAGATAACCATGCTGACGGCCTACGACGCGGCGACGGCGGCGCTCGTCGAGGACGCCGGAGTAGACGTTATCCTCGTCGGCGACAGCATGGGCAACGCCGTGTTGGGCCACGAGGATACGCTGCCGGTCACCGCCGACGAGGTGGCCTCCCGGGTCGGCGCCGTCTCCCGGGGGACTGACGACGCGCTGGTCGTCGCCGATATGCCCTTCCTCTCGTTTGGCGCAGACGAGAGCGAGAGCGTGAAAAACTGCGGGCGGATGCTCAAGGAGGAAGGGGCAAACGCCGTCAAACTGGAGTCGGGACCCCACACCGTCGAACTGACCGAACGGCTCGCCGACCTCGGCATCCCGGTGATGGCACACCTCGGGCTCACACCACAGAGCGTGAACCAGACGGGCTACAGCCAGCAGGCCACCGACCGGGAGGAAGCGGAAGAGATACTCGACCTCGCGCGCGCCCACGAGGACGCCGGTGCGTTCGCGCTCGTGCTCGAACACGTCCCCGCGAACCTCGCGGCGCAGGTGACCGACGCGCTCGATATTCCGACCATCGGTATCGGCGCCGGCGGCGACTGCGACGGGCAGGTGCTCGTGTTCACCGACGTGGTGGGGCTGGCGGAGTCGTCGCCGCCCTTCGCCGAGCAGTTCGGCGACGTTCGAAGCGAGGTCCAGTCGGCCGTCGGCGACTACGTCGAGGCCGTCGAGTCCGGCGAGTTCCCCGGCCAGCAACACGCCGATACGGCCGAAGACCTAGAAGACCTCTACTGACGGGTCCGCCGTAGCTGTCAATTAACACCAACATTGATACCTCGCCTGCTGCTAGTCGGCCCACTTAATGTCTGGAGAGGCTGCCACCGAAACCGAGCAGGCAGAGGGCGAGGACATTCTCGATATCCAGATTCGACGGGGACTGAGCGAGTTAGAGCGACCAACAACCGGGCTCTCACTGTCGGCGCTGTCGGCCGGCCTCGACATCGGTTTCGGCCCGCTGTTGATGGCAGTGATACTGACGACCGCTGGCGTGGCCGGCACCGGTGAACTGACGAAGCAACTGCTACTTGCCATCGCCTACGGTGTTGGGTTCATCCTGGTCGTGCTCGGCCGTTCGGAGCTCTTTACCGAGCACACGACCCTCGCGGTGTTACCCGTCCTCGACGGCAGAGCGTCGGTGGCACGGCTGGCGCGACTCTGGAGCATCGTCTACGTGACCAACCTCGCGGGGGCTGTCGTCTTCGGAGCGCTGATAGTCACTGTCGGCCCGAGCGTCGGCGTCGTGGAGCCGTCCGCCATCGTCGAACTGGCCCGGATTTACACCGACCAGCCGACTCTCGGACTGCTCGGTGGTGGCGTACTGGCGGGCTGGCTGATGGGGCTGCTCTCCTGGCTGGTGGCGGGGGCGGACAGCACTATCTCTCGGATGATGGTCGTCTGGCTCATCGCGGCCGCCATCGGCATCGCCCATCTCCCTCACTGCATTGCGGGCACCGTCGAAGTGGTCGCCGGGGTGTTCATCAGCCCAACGCTGGGCCCGATGGCGTTCGCACGATTTCTGGTCATCTCGACAGTCGGCAACGCCGTCGGCGGAACTGTCTTCGTGGCCCTGCTGAAATACGGCCACGCCGTCCGGAGCGGCCCGACGGCGGAAGACTTTCGCTGACCTGTCACCCGAATGTTTAACCTTCCGTCAACTGGAATCTGGAATATGGTTTACGAGACAGGTAACCGGACGGTAGACGACGCAGTGCGACGCGTACTGGACGGAGAGCAACTCGACCGGCGGGACGGCCTGGCGCTCATCGCTCAGCCCGTCGACGCGCTCGCCGCGGGCGCGGATGCCGTCCGCTCCGCGCTGGGCGATGACACCGTCGATGCCTGCTCTATCGTGAACGCGAAGGCGGGCAACTGCGCGGAGGACTGTGGGTTCTGTGCCCAGTCGGTCCACTTCGACACCGGCATCGACAACTACGGCTTCCTCGGTCCGGAGAAGATACTGGAAGCCGCAAAGCGGGCCGAACGGGACGGGTCACAGCGGTTCGGTATCGTCCTCGCCGAGAAGGGCGTCTCGAAGGAAAAACGGCCCGAAGAGTGGGAAGAGGTCCTGGAGGCCATCCGACTCGTCCGGGACGAAACGGACGTAGAGGTCGACGCCTCGCTGGGCATTCTCACCGAGGAGGAGGCCGCGATTCTCGCCGAGGAGGGGCTCAACCACTACAACCACAACATCGAGACCTCTCCCCGCTACTTCCCCGAAATCGTGGGGACCCACAGTTTCGAGGACCGCGTCGAGACTCTGGAGGTCGCCAAGGCGGCGGGGATGGACCTCTGTGCCGGCGTCATCCTGGGGATGGGTGAGACCCCGACCGACCGGGTAGATGCGGCGATGGCGCTCCAGGACATCGGCGTCTCCTCGCTGCCGGTGAACATCCTCAACCCCGTGGCGGGGACACCGATGGCCGAACGGGGGCTGCCCGATATCACGACCGAGGAGGTCGTCGAGACCATCGCAGTCTACCGGCTGCTACATCCGGAGGCCCGCGTGCGCCTGACCGGCGGGCGCGAGGTCAATCTCGACACCGAGGGGCAGGTCGCCGCCCTCGAGGCGGGCGCGGACGGCATCCTCACCGGCGACTACCTGACGA
>JBEQBH010000113.1:0-4785 GCA_041639955.1 Halobacteriales archaeon
TGTCGGCGGCAGCGACGTTCTGTTCGAGATGTTCGAGGCTCGCCGTCCCCGGTATCGGGAGCGTCACGTCCGACGAGTCCAGGAGCCACGCCAGCGCGACCTGGTACGGCGTCGCGTCGTGAGCGTCGGCGATAGCGTCGATGCCGTCTCGCGGCTCATCGCCGTCTTCTCGCGGGCTCTGCCCGCTCGGACGGTTCGCGGAACTTCGTTCCGCGCTACTCGACTGGTCCGAGGCGGTTCCCGCCTCGCTGTCGACCTCGCCCACCTCGCCCGCGGCCAGCGGGAACCACGGGATGAAACCGATGCCGTAGTTCTCACAGGCGTCGAGTACGTCCTGTGCGTCCCGGTTGGCCACGTTGTACTCGTTTTGGACCGTGGCGATATCGACGATATCGCGGGCCTGCTCTAGCTGCTCGACGCTGACGTTCGAGAGGCCGACGTGTCGGACGAGGCCTGCGTCTTTCAGCTCCGCGAGCGCGTGGACGGAGTCCTCGAAGGGGGTGTCGGGGTCCGGACGGTGTAGCTGGTAGAGGTCGATGGTGTCGACGCCCAGCCGGTCCCGCGAGCAGAGGTAGGCGTTGCGGAGGTAATCGGGGTCACCGTGGGGCAGCCAGTCGGTGTCGGTGTTGCGCAACAGGCCGCCCTTGGTCGCGACGACGAGGTCCTCGCGTTCGGCGTCGAGTGTCTCGCCGATGAGCCGCTCGGAGACGCCGGGCCCGTAGGAGTCCGCGGTGTCGATGAAGTCCACGCCCAGTTCGACGGCCCGCCGGAGCACCTCGCGGGCGTTGTCGACGTCGTCCGGTTCGCCGATGACGCCCTCGCCGGTGATGCGCATCGCGCCGAAACCGAGCCGGTTGACCGTCAGGTCACCGCCGATGTCGAAGGTGTCGTCAGTCACCGTGACACAGTAGCCGCCATGGCCTGAAATGCGGCGGGGTCGAGATACTCTCAGTCGCGCCGGGTCTGTGACAGCCGGACGGAGAGGTAGCCGCCGGCGTAGAAGGTGACGACGCTGGCGACGAAGGCCACGAGCGAGACGGCGACGACCGGCAGCCCCACGCCGGAGGCCACGAACGGGTTGGCGCCCGCGGTCTCGACGTAGGTGCCGACCGCCGCCCCGCCGCCCAGTCCGACCGCGAAGACGCCGACGGTCAGCAGGATGGCCAGCCCACCGGTACCCAGGCCGACGTACCGGGCGAAGTCCTCGATGTCGAGCATCGTGTGGGCCTGGGACTCGGTCAGGGGGGCCCGCCGCACGCGGTACAGCGCCGTGCCGACAAGCAGCGTCGCCCCGAGCAGTTCCAGGAACCCGCCGAAGACGCCGAGCAACAGGACCTTCGGCGACGCGATGGCCGGGTCGGTCGCGGGGAGGTGGCCGGCGACGCTCGACGGGAACAGCCCGTATATCGGCAGTAGCGCGACCAGCAAGCCGAGCAGCGCGCTCTGGAGCATCAGCGTCCGCGGGACCGGCTGTCGGAGGAACGCGTGGCGCTGGTATCGGACTCGCTCGTAGGTGGTACCCGAAAGCAGGGCACTCGCGATGTGGTCGTCAGTCTGGGAGTCGTTCGTCATATATGTTGCCGGTTCTGCCGATGCTTTTTCAAGCACGATTATAACCTTTGTGTCTGGCCTGATACCTGCCTTTGTGGGCCGCTTAGGGTGGTATACGGCTGGTTACTACCTGGTGTGAATCGCCTCGCCGCGGGCGGCTTTGGCGGCCTCGTGGACCGCTTCTGAGAGCGTAGGATGTGTGTGCACTGTCCCCGCGATATCCTCGAGCCGCGCGCCCAGTTCGATACCAACCCCGACCTCGGCGACGAGTTCGGAGGCCTCGGGACCGACTATCTGTGCCCCCAGCAGGAACTCCGTGTCGGCGTCGGCGACGACGCGGACGAACCCCTCGCGCTCGTCCAGTGTCAGCGCCCGGCCGTTCGCTCGAAGGGGCATCTCGCCGACGATAGGGTCGAAACCCGCGTCCGCGGCCTCGGCTTCGGTCATCCCGACCGTGCCGATTTCGGGGTCGGTAAACACCGCCGCCGGAATCGCCTGGTGGTCCAGTGCTGCCGGCTCGCCCGCCGCGGCCTCGGCGGCTACCTCGCCTTCGGCCATCGCTTTGTGTGCAAGCATCGGCTCGCCGGCCACGTCGCCCACGGCGAAGATGTGGTCGAGGCCGGTCCGGGCCTGCTCGTCAGTCGGCAGGAACCCGCTCTCGTCGGGCTCGATACCGACGTTTTCGAGTCCCAGCGTGTCCGTCACCGGCTCTCGGCCGACGGCGACGAGGCACCTGTCGGCGTGGTACTCCTCGACCCCGTCGTCCTCGTCCGTCGTCGCCACACGGATGCGCCCGTCGTCGAGTGGCTCCCAGTCGCGTGCGGCCTCGCCGAAGGCGAAGTCGATACCTAGCGACTCGGCGCGCTCCCGAACGACCTCGCTGATGTCGGCCTCGTACCCCGGTAACACGTCGTCGAGCATCTCAACGACGGTCACGTCCGCGCCCAGTTTCGCGAACACCGTCGACAGCTCCATCCCGATGTATCCCGCCCCGACGACGAGCAGTTCGTCCGGGACTGTCTCCAGTGCCAGCGCCCCGCGCGAAGAGAGGATGTCCTCGCTGTCGAACTCGAAGCCCGGAACCTCGATAGGCCGGCTGCCCGTGGCGACGATAGCGTGTTCGAAGGCGATGGTTTCGGCCTCCTCGCCGGCGGCTACCCGCACCGTCTCCTCGTCGACGAACTCGGCGGTCCCATCGATGAGCGTGACGCCAGCCGATGTACAGAGCGATTCGACACCGCGGGTCAGCCTGGTGACGACGCCGTCTTTCCACTCGGCCATCCCCTCCATGTCGACGGCCGGGTCGGCGTAGACGCCCATCCGTTCGGCGTTGCGGGCGTCGTGAGCGATATCGCTCGCCGAGATGAGCGCCTTCGAGGGGATGCAGCCGTGGTTCAAGCAGGTCCCGCCGTAGGCGTCCCGCTCGACCAGCGTCGTGTCGAGCCCGAGCCCCGCCGCCCTGATGGCGGCGACGTAGCCCCCCGGTCCACCGCCGATGACCAGTACCTCCGTTCCCGTCGTGGCGTCTTCGACCATACGCGACCTGGGACGGCCGCCCGGATAAATGGGCCGAGCTAGGCGTTCGAGTTGCTATCGCTTTCCAGCTGTCAGTGTCTCGGATTCCGTGACCTCAAACCGCATCCCACACCGTTCCCAGCCGACACACTAAAGCCGGCAATCACGTAACGTCCGCTCGTGAACGTCACCGTCGAGGTGGCCGGCGAGGGGACCCACGAGGTCACTGTCGCCGAAGATGCCACCTACGCCGACCTGCTCGCCCCGCTCGACCTCTCGCCGCATGCGGTGTCAGTGCTGGTCGACGAGCGGACGGTTCCGACGAACCAGCCCGTCGAGACCGACCACGTCCGTGTCGTCCGCCTCATCAAGGGCGGTTGAGCGGCTATCTGAGCGTATCGAGAAAGCCCATCCACCGCTTGTGGTCGTCGATAGCGGCCGTCCGGCTGCTCTCGCCGTAGTCGGGCTGTCGGATGTTCTCCAAGGAGTTCAGCGCCCGGTCGATGCCGATAATCTCGTCGGCCAGCGTCTCGGCGGTCTCCCGGTCTATCTGGTCGGACTCTAGGTGCTCCAGCCGCCGGGCGCGCTCGTTTCGCAGCGTCTTCTTGGCGCTTGCGAGCAGTTCACGGCTCTCCGGTGGCACGCCCGGGACCTTCCGGGTCTCGAGGACGAACTCCGCCAGCGGGAGCGTCTCGCCGTCGACTGTGACCGTCTCCGGGAGCGAGGCGCCGACGGTCGCACCCTGTCGATTGACGCGTCGCAGGAGTCTCTCACGGGCCGCGTCGTCCATACCGTCGGTAGCGGACCCACCCTGAAAAGTCGCCCGTCGCCACGCGCCGGTCACTGCCCCGTTTTTGACGGCCAAGCGCGTACGTCCGGTATGCCCGTCACGGTCACAGATACCCCCCTACCCGCCTTCGACGGCCTGCTCGCGACCAGTGGTGACGCGTGCAACCGATGACCGCCGTCCGCGAAGCGACAGTGTCGGATCTCCCGGACGTGATGAACGTCCTCGACGGCGCGGCGCTCGCGGTTGACGCCGCGACAGTTCGCGACCGGACTGTCGACGGCGCGGTGCTGGTGGCGGTCTCGGCGGATGGCCAGCGCGTCCTGGGCGCGCTCGTCCTCGACGGGGAGCATATCGACGCCGTGGCGGTCCGGCGCCGTCGGCGGGGACAGGGTATCGGCACGGCGCTGGTCGAGACAGCCAGCGAGCGACGGGGCCGGCTGACTGCTGACTTCGACGCCGACCTGCGGCCGTTCTACGAGGGGCTGGGGTTCGACATCGAAGCGGCCGACGAGCCGGGGCGGCTGTGGGGCCAGCGGCGCTGAGACCGGCCAGTCCCCACCCGATAGCCGGTAATATCAACAAGAACGAACTTATGCCCGGGGCGGACCAAGCGGTGCCATGGTCTCCATCGCCGATTTCACGCTCCCGGCGGCCGACTTCCCCCTGGGGAAGCTGTTCGAGGACCGGCCCGAGGCGACGCTCGAACTCGACCGTGTCGTCCCGAGCGGCGACACGGTCATGCCGTATTTCTGGGTGCAGGACCCCGCCCGGGACCTGGATGGGGTCCGGGCCCTGTTCAACAACCTGCCCGAGTTGCGCTCGGCGGACCTGTTGGTCGATACCGGCGAGCGGGGGCTCTTTCGCGCCGAGTGGGTCCCGGAGTACATGGGAATCATGGAAGCCATCGCGGCGGCCGACGTGACGGTCCT
>JBEQBH010000114.1:0-4778 GCA_041639955.1 Halobacteriales archaeon
CAAAGCCCATCTCGACGAACTGGTCGCGCATCTGGTCGATGCATTTCATCGTCCAGTCGCGGGGGTTGGTGTCCCGCTCCTCGGCGGCGTTCTCGGCGGGCAGGCCGAACGAATCCCATCCCATCGGGTGAAGCACGTCCTCCCCACGCATCCGCTCGAAGCGGGCGAAGGCGTCCGTGATGGTGTAGTTGCGGACGTGGCCCATGTGCAGTTGGCCCGAGGTGTAGGGGAACATCGCCAGCACGTACTCGGGGTCGGTGGCGTCGTCGTCGATGCGGAACACGTCGGCCTCGTCCCAGGCCGACTGCCAGCGGGGCTCGACCTCGCCGTGGTCGAACGTCCGCTCGTGTTCCTCGCCGGTCGTAGTCATGATAGTGGGTCGGACACCGACGTTGCTATAGCTTTCCCTTCAGCGGACAGGGCAACCGACCGTGGCCTTATCCGCACGGCAGACCTATCAGCGAGTATGAGTGACGCCGACGACGGCGACGAGTCGCGGCTCCCGGAGCCACTCCGAACGGTGACGCCGCCGTCGGGCACCCATCCCGACGCCCAGATGGACGCCATCGGCTGGCTGATATTCCTGGGGCTGCTCATCCTGTTGCTCCCCGTCCTCCCCATCCTCATCATCGTCTGGCTCATCGATAACGTCCGCGGGTCGCTGGGACAGAACTAGCGGTCTCAGTTCCCGACGAGAGAGAAGTCGGTCCCTTCGCCGGCCTCGCGGGCGTTCTCGTAGGCGACGTGCGCCGCCGCCACGTCCTGAATCGCCAGCCCGGTCGAATCAAAGAGGGTGACGCCGTCGCCGGACTCGCGGCCCGACAGCTCGCCGGCGACGATAGCCCCGAGTTCGCCGTAGATGTCGTCGTCCGAGAGGGCCCCCTCGCTCCAGGGGACGTTAATCTCCCCCGAGTGGGTGCACTGCTCGTAGTCGTCGATGACCAGTTTGGCGTCGAGCAGCGTTTGGTCGGCGTGTTCGTGCTTGCCAGCGGCGTCGGCCCCGATGGCGTTGACGTGAGTGTGTTCGCCCAGCCACTCGCGCTCGACGATAGGCGACTCGACGGGGGTTATCGTCGAGAGCACGTCACACCCGGCGGCGTCGGCGATTGAACCCGCGCGGGCGTCGAACCGGTCGGCGAAGCGGTCGACGAACGCCCGCTGTTTCTCGTCGTCGCGGTCGGCGACGACGACCGTCTCGATGTCCCGGACGGCGGCGATGGCCTCCAGTTGCGTGTAGGACTGGACGCCGGCGCCCACGAGCCCGAGCGAATCTGCGTCGGGGACGGCGAGGTGGTCGGTGGCGACGGCGGCCGCCGCGCCCGTCCTGAGTCGGGTGAGGTTGGTCCCGTCCATCACCGCGAGCGGGAAGGCGGTCTCGGGGTCCGAGTAGATGAGCGTCCCCAGCACCGTCGGCAGGTCGTGGTCGGCGGGGTTGTCGGGGTGGACGTTGACCCACTTCACTGCGGCGGCGTCCCACTCGTCGGCGTGGACGTAGGCCGGCATCGACCGGAAGTCGCCGTTGTACTCGGGCAGGTCGATGTAGGATTTGGCCGGCATGACGGTGTCGCCGCGCCAGTCGGCGGCGAACGCCTCCTCGACGGCGTCGACGACCGACGGGAGGGCCGCGTGTTCTACCACGTCGTCGGGACCGAGCAACAGCGTCTGCATGCGCTAGTGTGGTATGCGGTTGTACTTAACTTCCAAGCCGACGCGGTCGGGCGGCCGGAGCATCGACCCGGCGTCCCCGCCGACGGCGGTGCTTGGCGTCTCGGGTATCAGCCACGACACCGCGGGACCGGCCTTCTACGTGACGACGACTACCCGTAGGTCGTTGAGGTTCGTCCCGGTCGGCCCCGTCAGGACGAGGGCCCCCCGGGATTCGAGATACGGATACACGTCGTTCTCCGCGAGGGCCTCGCGGGCCGCGTCGGGGTCCTCGACGGTCGTCCCGTCGACCAGTGCGCCCGCCGCGTCGGTCGCCCCGTCGATACCGTCGGTGTCGACGGCCGCCACCGTGATTCGACGCTCGTCAGCGAGTTCCAGCGCCGCGCTCGTCGCGAACTCCTGATTCGGCCCGCCCGAGCCATCCCCGTGGAGCGTCACCGTCGTCTCGCCGCCGGAGAGCAACACGGCGGGCGGAGAGACGGGTGTGCTGGTCGCGCGTATCTCCTCCGCGATGGCGACGTGGGTCGTGGCCGCCTCTCGGGCCTCGCCGCGAACCCGCGAGGAGAGCACGAGCGGTTCGTAGCCGCGTTCGGCCGCCGCCGACCGCGCCGCGTCGAGCACCGTCATCCCGTCGGCGACGACGTGGTTCGAGACGGCCGCGAGCGCGGGGTCGTCCGCGGTCGGTGTCTCGTCTATCTCGCCGGCAGCGCCTCGTTCGAGCCGGGCCCTGACGGCGTCGGGCGCGTCGACCCCGTACCGGTCGAGGACCCCGAGGGCGTCACCGAACGTCGACTCGTCGGGGGCGACGGGGCCGCTCGCGATGACGCTCAGGTCGTTCCCGACGACGTCGCTGAGAATCAGTGAGACGACCGTCGCGGGGGCGGCCCGGCGTGCCAGCCGGCCGCCCTTCAGCGCCGAGAGGTGTTTGCGGACCGCGTTGATATCGTGGATGTCGGCCCCGCTCGCGAGCAGGGCGTCGGTCGTGTCCTGGAGGTCGGCGAGCGAGACGTCACCGGCCGGAGCGGCCATGAGCGCGCTTCCGCCGCCGGTTATCGCCGCCAGAACGAGCGTGTCCTCGCTTGCCGCGTCCGCCGTCGCGAGCAGCTCCCGGGTCCCGTCGACGCCACGCTCGCTCGGCACCGGGTGGTCGCCCTCGCGAACCGTCACACGCTCCGTGTCCGCGGGGTCGTCGGTGACGACGATACCGCGGTCGAGCCGGTCGCCGAGCGCGCGTTCGAGCGCGACGGCGACGTGGGCCGCGGCGTTGCCGCCGCCGAGGACGACCAGTTCCTCGTACTCGCCGAGGTCGTAGGTGGCGTCGTCGATTCGGAGGGTGTCCCCGTCGAGCGTGACCGCCTCCCGGACGACCGTCCGGGGGTGGCCCACCTCGGTGCCGGCTTCGATGCAGTCGAGTGCGACATCGCGGGCCTCGGTCGCGGCGAGGCGGTCGCGGTCCGCTATCATATGTCTACACCCGCCGAGACGGGTGCCGTCGCGGGGTCGACAGTCCAGCTGGGGAGTCCTGTTACGGCCATATCCGCGAGATACTCTCGATACATTGTGGAGACGGTATGTCCCCAGAAGTGAAATAACACCTATGTTTTCTGGCGGATTGCTCGGTATCGGCGACGGAACGCAACCAGCCCGTCCGCGTCGGCGCTACTGGTCGTCTCCACGTTCAGACGCCGCGAGCAGACGCACGCAGAATAGTTGTCACGGGCTATACCCGGATTCGAGGTGGTATCGACCCCTCGCTTACATCATGCCGCCCATGCCGCCGCCCATGCCGCCGGGGGCACCACCGGGCGCGCCGCCGGGACCGCCTTCGTCCCCGTCACCGGAGGTCGAGAGGTCGCCAGCGGCGATGATGTCGTCGATCTTGAGCACGAGGTTCGCGGCCTCCGCAGCCGAGGAAATCGCCTGTCGCTTGGCGTGGGCCGGCTCGACGACGCCGGTTTCGAGGGTGTCCTCGACGTCGCCGGAGAAGACGTTCAGGCCAGCGCTGACGTCGCCGTCCTCGTGGGCGGCCCGGAGGTCGACCAGCGTGTCGATGCCGTCCAGGCCGGCGTTTTTCGCCAGCGTGCGCGGGATGATTTCGAGCGCGTCGGCGAAGGCCTCGACGGCGAGCTGTTCGCGGCCCTCGACGCCGTCGGCGAAGTCCCGCAGTCGTGCGGCGACCTCGACCTCGGGGGCACCGCCGCCGCCCAGGACCTGGCCCTGGGTGACGGTGGCGGCGACGACGTCGAGCGCGTCGGTGACGCCGCGTTCGAGCTCGTCGACGACGTGGTCGGTCGAACCGCGCAGGAGGAGGGTGACGCCGTGGGCGTCCTCGTTGGAGCCCTCGACGTAGAACAGCCCGTCGGCCTCGTCACGGCGGACCGAGCCGTGCCCGAGGTCGGCCTCGCTGGCCGAGTCGAGGTCCGAGACGACGTTGGCGCCCAGGACCTCCTTCAGGAACTCGATGTCGGACTTCTTGGCCCGCTTGACGGCGAGGATGCCCTTCTGGGCGAGGTAGTGCTGGGCCATGTCGTCGATGTTCTTCTGGCAGAACAGGACGTTGGCGCCGGTGGCCTCGACCTGGTCGACCAGGTCCTTGAGCTGCTGTTCTTCCTTGTCGAGGAAGTTCTGGAGCTGGCTCGGGTCGTCGACGGAGAGCTGGGCGTCGACCTCGGTCTCCTCGAGTTCGATGGCGGTGTCCATCAGGAGCACCTCCGCGTCGTCGACGGTGGTCGGCATCTCCTCGTGGACCGGGTCCTTGTCGACGACGGCGCCTTCGAGCAGCTCGGAGTTGTCGGCGGCGCTGCCGGTCTGTGTCTCGATGTTCAGGTATTCGAGGTCGACGACGTGCTCGCCGTCCTCGGTCTCGACGGTGACGGCGTTGACCGCGTCGACGATGATCTGACCGAGCAGCTCCTTGTTGAGCTCGGCGCCCTTGCCGGTCATCGAGGTCTCGGCGACCTTCCGGAGCAGTTCCTCGTCGTCCGGGTCGACTTCGGTCGAGATGTCCTCGATGGCGTCTTTGGCCTCCGTGGCGGCCAGGTCGAAGCCCTTGATGATAGCCGTCGGGTGGATGTCCTGCTCCAGCAGGTCCTCGGCGTTTTTCAGGAGCTCGC
>JBEQBH010000115.1:0-4770 GCA_041639955.1 Halobacteriales archaeon
GTCGACGGCCTACACCTCCAGGGCCACCTACAGCGAGGAGACCATCGGCGAGGCCGAGGAACGATGGGACCGCCTCAAGCGGGGCTACGAGCGCGCGGTCGAGGCCTGCGACGATGTCGACGCCTACACCACCGTGTCCCACGAGGACCTCCGTGACGCGGTCGACGGGGCTCGCGGGGACTTCGAGGCGGCGATGAACGACGACTTCAACACCCGCGAGGCGATGACGGCGCTGCTCGACCTGACGGGCGCGGTCAACGCCTACGTCGACGACCGAGAGACGTACGACTACGTCGCGCTCCGGCGGGCCGTCGAGACGTTCGAGGAGTTTGGCGGCGGGATACTCGGCCTCGCCTTCGGCGAGGACGGCGACGGCGGGGACGTGTCGCTGGCCGGTGACCTCGTCGAACTCGTCCTCCAGGCCCGCGAGGACGAACGGGCGGCGGGCAACTACGACCGGGCCGACGAGCTGCGCGACGAACTCGAAGCGCTGGGCGTCGAGGTGCAGGACACCGACGAGGGGCCGACCTACCGTCTCGGCGAGTGACGACCCCGGCGGCGGTGGACTTTCACCCGCGGGTGTAGCCACGAAACTTATGAACGAAGAACGGGGTTGTGTTGGTATGCGACGCGTTATTCTGACAGCTGCCGTGGCGCTACTGGTGGTTTCTTCGGGCTGTGTCGGCCTGGTTACGGGCGACACAGTGGAGTTCGAGGCCAGCGAGGGAGCCGTAAGCGACAGCGCGCTGGACTCGACCGGGTACGAGACGAACAACTCGACCGAGCAGACAATCACTCGGGACGTGAGCTTCTTCGGCCAGGAGCGGACCATCCGCATCGTGAACCGGGTAAGCAGGTACACGAGCAGCGGCTCGCTGGCGGACATCGCGGATAACGAGACGTTGGCGAACGCCACGGGCAACGAGACGCTGGCGGACGCCCTAGGTAACGAGACGTTAGCGAACGCCGCGGATAACGAGACGCTGGCGAACAACGAGACCCTGCAGGACGCTGTGGCCGAGGAGACGGGCACCGACACCGAGGTCGCGGGCCTCAAGCGGTTCGTCGTTGTCTCCTCGCCGGGGGCTTCGGTGGCCGGGCGGACGCTCAACCCCGCCGCGAGCTGGTCCAACGAGCGCATCCTCCAGCAGGTCGCCGAACAGACCGGACGGCTCAACGACCTCGAACAGCAGGACACCCGGACGGTGGAGTCACTCGGCGAGGAGCGCAACGTCACCGAGTTCAGCGCGACGACCCAGATAGAGGGCCGGGAAGTCGACGTACAGGCCCACGTCGTCAGCTTCGAACACGAGGGTGACGTCCTCATCGCCGTCGCGGTCCACCCCGAGCAGTTCGACGAGTCCGACAACGTCGACGAGCTGGTCGGTGGCCTCGAGCACAGCGGGAACTGACCCAGCCACGCCGTTTTTCGACGCTCAGACGAGAGCGTAAATCATCAGCAGACAGAAGTAGATGACGACGAGCGCACCCAGCGCCCGCAGTCGGAAGTGTCCAAGTTCGGACTCCTCGGCGTCGTGGGCCGCCCGGAACGCGTCGACTTCGTCGTCGTCTAGCTGTGCTGGGTGGTCAAGCCCGCGGTGCAGTGCGAGCCACTCCTCGCGGGCGAATGGACGCCCACAGTAGCGACACTCGTAGGTCACGGCGCTCTCGGGAACGGCGTAGTCGTCGGTCATAGGTATGGCAGTGGCACCTCCGGGCGGGTGATGACCCACAGGCTGGTCATCGTGTAAAACACCATCACGGCGATGAAGGGGTACTGCGAGCGGACGGCCTGGAGCCGCGACGGGAACGCGTCGTAGGCGGCGGCGTGAGCCACCCAGATGGCGACGAGGTGGCCGACGATGACGGCGGCGATGCCGACGGCCCCGAACCAGCCCGGGGGCTCGTAGACGGGGACTGCGCCGGGGTCCGACAGCGGCGACAGCAACGCCACCCCCAGCGCCGGGGCGAGCACGAGGAAATAGCCCAGGTAGTGGGCGAAGTGATACCCCGCGGCGATGGCCAGCAGCGGCGGGGCGAACTGCCGGGCGAGCGCGTCGGCGTCGAGATACGTCTCGGCGGTGTGTCGGCTCAGGCGGACCGCGAGCCAGTACGCGCCGAGGAACAGTCCGAACCCGGCGGCGAGGGCAAGCGGGTAGAGCAACTGCGCCGGGAGGCCGGCCCCGACCAGCGGACGCGTCAGGTCCCGCCAGGCCGGTGTCACCACGAGGCCGTCGAACGTGGTCCCCCACAGCAGGGCGACCACGAAGGCCACCTCGTCGCGGCCATCGACCAGCCGCGGCGTCGAGAGGGCCATCCCGGGCAGGCGGAGGCGAAAGCCGTTCTCGTCCCGGCCGACGGGGGCGACCCGACCGTAGTACCGGAAGACTCGCTCGACCGGGTCAGCCTCGGTGAACCACGTCTCGCGGCCGAAGACGACTGCCCCCGAGAGCGTCACGACGCTGTACCCCACGATGGCCGTCGCCAGCAGGCGCGGGTCGTCGGCCAGCGGACTCACGACTTCGAGCCAGATGAGCGAAAGCAGGCCGACGACGCTGGGCCAGGCGCCCACACGGTCGGGGTACTCCCGGTTCAGCGACGGGAGCGCCAGCGCGATGGTGTCGAGTGGATTGAGCGCGCGCCAGGTGTTGCCGAGTAGATAGGTCGTCATCGCGAGGCCGGCCCACCAGCCGACCCACACCAGCAGGATGGCGAGGTTGGTCTGTGGGGTCGTCGGGCCGACGAAGCCGATCGCGAGCACGGTCACAAAGCCCGCGAGTCCGACTGCGCGGGCGAACAGCCCCGGAACCCGGGAGTCACTTGCGGCCAGCGGGGCCCCCCAGCCGTGGATGCGCTCGATAAACGAGCGGTCGGTGACGAAAGAAGCAAGCAGGAACGAGGCACCGACGGCGGCGCCGCCCGTCGAGAGGAACAGCCAGGTCGGGACCGTGATGGATTCCCGGCCGCCCCCTGAGAGACTGCCGCCGTGGGCCGAGACGGTCCCGGCCGCCAGCAACAGACAGAGCGTCCCCGCCAGCCAGCCGCCGACGCGGCGTCGACGCGTGTTCATCAGCGACGCTTGGTCCTTCGGGCCCCTGTAGCTTCCGACATCGGCTCGGTCGAGGGGTCCTCGCTCCGCGGGACACTCCGTCGAGACCCCGCCCCACTGTCGGGACATCGCGGCCAATGGGATGGGCTTTTAGTAATCCGCTCGTAAGAAGCGGGTATGAGTACGACCGACGAACACGAGGGAGGCCACGAACACCACCTCCCCGCGACGGAAGACTGGCCACACGGCTTCGGCGAGGCGAGCTGGTGGCCCTTCATCACGGCTATCGGCGGGTCGGGGATATACGTCGGGGCGGCGCTGTTCGTCCTCTCGATGGGCGAGAACGCGCTCGTGAGTTCGACTATCGGCGCCGGCGCCACCGTCGGCAGCATCGGCCTGTTCCTGGTCGGCATCTACGGCTGGCTGTACCACGCCTTCGTGGTCGACTTCTGGGAGCGGGGCACTGACCACCACTCCGGACGGTCGCTGAAGTTCGCGATGTTGCTGTTCCTGGGCACGGAGGTGGCCACCTTCGGGGCCGGCTTCGTCTACTACTTCTTCGTCCGCGGGTCCGACGTCTGGCTCGCGGCCGACATCCCGAGCGTGTGGGGGTCCCTGGTGGTTATCAACACCCTCATCCTCGTCGTCAGCTCCGTGACGCTACACTACAGTCACGTGGCGCTCCGGAACGGCGACCGTTCCCGTTTCATCAAGCTGCTCGGCGTAACCCTGCTTCTCGGGATTGTCTTCATCGGCGGGCAGGTCTACGAGTACTACGAGTTCATCGTCCACGAGGGCTTTACCCTCTCCGAGGGCATCTACGGCTCGGCCTTCTACGGCCTGACCGGGCTCCACGGGCTCCACGTCACGATGGGCGCAGTCCTGCTTGGCATCGTCTTCGTCCGTGGCTGGTACGGCCAGTACTCCGCCGAGCGCCACACGTCGGTCTCGACGGCCTCGATGTACTGGCACTTCGTCGACGTCGTCTGGGTGTTCCTCGTCGTCGTCCTCTACGTCGGCGCCAACCTGGTCTGAGCGGTCCTCCAACGCTTAAGCACCGCGGCGTCGTCGACCGTCTATGGAGCAGCTGACCGTCAGCGACGGCTTCGACGTCCACGACTACCGCCACGGCCTGAAGCTACTGAAACAGGACCGCGGGACGATGACGCTCGAGAACCGGGAGGCGTTCACCTGTCCCTCCTGTGACGAGCCCTTCGAGCGGCTGTTCGTCACCGAGCGGCGGACGGCGAGCTTCGGAGACCCCGGGACCCCGTTCTGTCTCGCCCGGACTGGGGGCGAACTACTGGTGTTTACACACTGACGCCGGGCTCACTCCTCTGTGACCGGTGAGCCCTCCTCACGAGCGAGCGCGAGATACCGGGCGACGAACGCCTCGGGACAGTCCGCGCCGTCTGCTGCCTCGACGAGGCGGTCCTCCAGCCCGTCACGCGGGCTGTGACAGCGCGCCCGGTCACAGGGCTTACAGAGGTACTCGAAGGACTTCTCCTCGCGGTCCCAGCGGTCGCCGTGCTTGTCGTACTCGCGGGCCGCCGACCGCTCCACCGAGTCCCCGCAGGCGATGCAGGTGACGGTCGCGGAGTCGCGGTGCCAGGCGTTCCGAAAGCCCATCGCTACGCCCCCTCCTCCGTGCTGGTCACGGTGTCGGTGGTTTCCATATCCGTACGTTCACGCGCCCGCTCACTCGCTCTTTTGCCCCAGCG
>JBEQBH010000116.1:0-4734 GCA_041639955.1 Halobacteriales archaeon
GGCGCCTCGATACCGATGGCGTCCAGGGCGTTAGCCACGGTGTGTCGAGTTCCGGCGACGAGGGCGAGCCGCGCCGCACGCGTCTCCTCGTCGGCGTCGAGGACTGGGCACTCGCGGTAGAAGGCGTTGAACGTCTCCGCGACGGAGCGGACGTACGTGGCGACCTGATGGGGCTGGAGGTCGTCGGCCGCTTCCTCGATGACGGCGGGGAACCGCGCGAGCACGCGCAGGAGGTCCAGTTCCTCGGGTTCGCTCAGGTGGCCGAAGTCGGGGTCGTCCGGTATCTCCCCGGCGTCTTCGGTGATGCCACAGCAGCGGGCGTGGACGTACTGGACGTACGGGGCGGACTGGGCCTCGAAGTCCAGCGCGCGCTCCCACTCGAAGGTGATGCCCTTCGTGGGCTGTTTCGAGACGATGTCGTAGCGGACGGCGCCGACGCCGACCTGGTGGGCGATGCGCTCGATGTCGGCCGCCTCCAGGTCCCCGCGTGTCCGGTCGTCCAGCCGTGATTCGACCTCCTCGCGAGCGCGGGCGATGGCCTCGTCGAGTAAGTTATCCAGGTCGATGCCGGTCCCCTCTCGGGTACTCATGCCGCCTTCGGGGAGGTTCACCCAGGAGTAAAAGACCTGCTGGAGGCGGTCGGTGTCCTCGCCCAGCAGTTCGAGCGCCGCAGCGAGCTGGTCGGCCTGCAGGTGGTGGTCCTCGCCGAGGACGGTGACGGCGCGGTCGTAGTTGTCGAACTTCCACTCGTGGTGGGCCAGGTCCCGCGTCGTGTACAGCGAGGTGCCATCGGAGCGCAGGAAGACGAGGTTCTTCTCGAAGTCGGGCAGGTCGAGCTGCCAGGCGTCCTCGTCGTAGACCGCACAGTCCAGCTCTTTCAGCCGGGTGACGAGCGCGTCGGTGTCGCCGTTTCGCATGAACCGGGTCTCCTTGACGAACTCGTCGAACTCGGCGGGGAGCCGGGAGAGCGTGGCCTGCATCCCGCCCAGGACCGTATCGACCACCTCGGCGACGCGGTCGTACGTCTCGTCGTCGCCGTCCTCCAGTCCCTGAAGGATGGCCTGTATCTCGTCTTCGGCTGCCTCGACCTCGCTCTCCGGCCCCTCCTCTAAGAACGAGTTCCCTTTGCGGTAGTAGCGGACCATCTCGTACTCGGGGGAGTCGCGCTCGGGTTCGGGGAGGTCGCTCTCGTCGAAGGTCTCGTAGGCCCAGGTGAACACCGCTATCTGGCGGCCGGCGTCGTTGACGTAGTAGTGGCGGTCGACGTCGTAGCCGGCGTAGTCCAGCACGCGGGCGACGGCGTCCCCGATTATGGGGTTGCGCGCCCGGCCGACGTGGACCGGCCCGGTCGGGTTCGCGGAGGTGTGCTCGACGACGACGCTGGTCTCGCGGTCGGGCAGCCGACCGAAGTCCTTCCCCGTGGCCGCCCCCAGCGTCTCGGCGAAGTAGGCGTCACTCGGCAGGAAGTTCACGTACGGACCCTGCGTGGTCACCGTGTCGACGTAACCGAGCGAACTGGTGTCGACGGCGTCGGCGATGTCGGCGGCGACCTTCGGCGGCGGGGCACCGACCTCGCCGGCCAGGCGGAACGCGGCACTCGAGGCCAGCACGGCGTCGACGTCCTCCGGAGGCTCCTCGATACCGAGGTCCTCGGTCGGGAGGTCCAGAGCCGTCAACGCCGAACGGAGCGCGTCTTCGGCCTCGGAGCGGAGCTGTCTGAACATACGACCCTCTCTCACCGCGGGGAGTAAATGGGTAACGAAACGACGGGCCTATGCGAAAAAGCGCGGCCCGAACAGCATCACGAACAGGCCGCCTATCATCGATACCGTCACCGCGAGGGTCACGGCCGTGGTGAGGCTCCGCCGGCCGGGCACCGGTAACCGGGAGACGACGGACTCGGTCGAGGCCCGGAGGATGTGGCCGCCGTCGAGCGGGAACGTCGGGATGAGGTTGAACTGACCGATGACGATGTTTATCCACCCAGTCCAGAACAGGACGTTCGCGAGCAGGAACACGGGCGAGTCACCCAGCACGGAGAGCGGCCCGTCGACGGTGTAGAAGTCGGCCCAGAAGCCGGTGAAGCCGGGGAAGTTGTAGCCGAGGCCGCCGCCCGGGGCCTCCCCGATGACTGGCAGGACAAAGGCGAAGTACAGCTGCTGGAAGAAGCCGGTGTCGGCCGCCTGGCCCGCGTTCCCGCCGATAGCGTTCAGGAACGCCGCCGCCGGATACTGGTCGAGGCCGAAGTCGTTGACCTCGATGCCCGACACGCCCGTCTGGGGAGCGATTCCAAGCAGCGCGCCGCCGGTCCCGTCGTCGCCGGCAGTGACGTTGTATGTGCGCCGGTCGCCGTCGACGTAGGCCGTAACGGTGAGCTCTTCGCCGGCCGAGCGGTTGTCCAGCACCTCGCGAAGCTCGGCCGTGTTCACGGTCCGCTCACCGTCTATCCGTGTGATGGTGATGCCGGCTTCGGCAGGCGCGCCGTGGCTTTCGAGCGCCCCGTCGGCGCTGACAAGGGCGTAGCTCCCGGTCGGCAGTGTGACGGTGCGGCCCGCCTCGGTCCGTATCTCCGCGATGGGGTGGGCCCGCGAAGCGTCGATGAACTGCTGGGTCGTCGAGACGTTTGTCCCGTTGACGCTGACGATGGTCTCACCGCTCTCCAGGGGTGCGCGCTCGATAGCGCTGCTGACGACCGCAGAGCGCCGGACCGTCGCGGACTCCTTGTTCCGGAACTCCACCGTCACGCGCGTCTCGTTGGTCGCCGCGAGCGCCGACTCCAGCTCGTTGGGACGCTGGACCCGCTGGCCGTCGATGCCCGTTATCACGTCGCCCGATTCGATGCCCGCCCCCGCCGCAGGGGTTGCCTCGACGGTGCCGCCGACGTGGTAACCGTCGACGACCGCGATAGAGCCCGCTATCGGCCCGAACAGGAGCAACAGCGCGATGAAAGCCAGCGCGAAGTTGTTGGTCACGCCCGCGGCGTACATCCGCACCTGCGCGCCGCGGTTCGACTTCAGCAGTTCCGACTCGTCGGGCTCGACGAACGCGCCGATGGGGACGACCGCGAGCAGCGCAAGTCCCATCGACTCGATGTCGATGTCCTCGACCCGGCAGAACAGCCCGTGGCCGCCCTCGTGGACGATCAGCGCCAGCACCAGCCCGAAGACGATTTCGGGGGCGACCGACAGCGGCAGGAAGTCGTTGACGCCCGGAATCGCCAGCGCGTTCCGGGGTTCGTTCAGCGCCGACGGCTGTGGGTTGACCACCGCCTGGTAGGCGCTGAACGCGACCAGCAGGAACGAGCCGACCATCACGACCAGGGACGCACCGACTCCCAGGTTCCCCCAGGCGCGCCAGAACCGTTTGGGCCGGGCCAGCCGCGTCAGTATCTGCTTGCCTCGCTGGGTGTGAACCGTCGCGAGCGGACCGCTGAGGTTGACGTACTCGGGAATCACACCGCGGGATCTGAGCCCTACCGCCGCCAGCGTGTACGCGGCGAGTCCGAAGAGGACCCACGTCAGCGTGCCGACCATTTACAGAGAGATTGGGCCAGCAAAGCAAGAGGGTTTGGTTTGACCGTGCCGGGGTTGCCGGTCTCGGGGCGGTCCTGGCCCGGGGTATTTCGCAGGAGCTCCCATCGACGGGCATCACTGCGGGACACCGCCGCCCGAGACGGAACGGGGCCGACGGGCGCGATGGCTGGTCCGTCTCGAACTAGACACAGCCACGCGGACGGTTGCGACACCCCATCCGAACCCGGGACCGTTCAGGCGTCCCGCCGAAGCCGCCTGACGACGAAGTCCCGGTCGAGTTTCCCCATGAACGGGCCCAGCTGTGGCCCCTCGGTGTCGTCGAACAGCAGCCGGTACCCCGCGGCGAAGAACTCGGCGGTGTCGATGTCGTTTCGCTTTGCGGTCTCGTAAATCTCGCTCTGGATGGCCTCGCCGTCGTGGCCCGCTTCGACGAAGTCGGCGAGTTCGTCCAGTGCGGCCGCCATCTCGGGGTCGAAGTCCACCTCGGGCATCTCGGCGCGCTTGAGCTCGTAGTCGAACTCGTTGCCGGTCCGGCGCGCCCAGTGCTGTGCACGCTCGACCCGGGCCAGGGCCTCCTCGACGGCCCACTCGGGAGCCCCTTCGGGGATGTGGCCCTCCTTTCGGGCTATCTGCTCGCGTATCTCGGGGTCCTCGGTCATCCCCAGAACGGCGGCGAAGGTGTAGGGGATGCGCACCCGCTCTTCTCGGGGGTCGTCGACGACCATGGGGTAGACCCGCTCGGCGAGTTCCCGCTCGGCCTCGTCGCGGGGCTCGATGTCGCCGAAGAATACTCCCTCGAACCGGTCGAACTCGTCGACCAGCCGGTCGACGTTTTCGACGGAGAAGTCCCGCTGCTTGCGGGGATTCTTGATAAAGAAGTACCGGAGGACTTCGGGTTCCAGAATCTCCAGTACTTCGTCGACGGTGACGACGTTGCCCGACGAAGAGGAGAGTGGTTCCCCGTCCAGCGTGAACCACTCGTACACCATCGGTACCGGCGGCTCGATGTCGAGGACGTTCTCGGCGATGTCCTCACCGGAGGGCCAGGAGCCCTCGGCGTGGTCCTTCCCGAATGGCTCGAAGTCCACGCCCAGAATCTCCCACTGGCCGGGCCACTCGAAGCGCCAGGGGAGTTTCCCGTCCCGTAGCGTGGCGACGCCCTCGTGGCCACACCCCTCGATTGTCTGGTCGCCGGCTTCGA
>JBEQBH010000117.1:0-4609 GCA_041639955.1 Halobacteriales archaeon
GGTGGGTCGGCGGACGACGGGGCGGACGAGTCGACGGACGTCGAGCCGTTCGGCGGGAACGCCGTCACCGTCCCCGAGGGGGAGTTCCGCTGTCCGGAGTGTGATTTCTCCACCGACGTGGCCTCTAGCTCGCTTCGGGCGGGCGATTTCTGCCCCGAATGTCACAAGGGCGCACTCGTCAACACCGCGGAGTGAACGCAAAGGGTAAGACGGCGCCTTGCAAAACGTCGCCCATGCGAGAGTACAAGATGCGGCGCGGCGAGCACCTCGAAGACCGCGTTCCGGACATGGAAGCGTTCGTCGAGGAGTACTTCGGCGAGGTAACCGACACCGAGGAACACAACGGCAGCGACCTCCTGGTCGTCGACGAGCCCGACAACCCTGTTTTCGAGCGCGTCGTCGCCGGGACGGTCGCGTATAGCAGCAAGAAGGACAAGCTGGCGCTGCACATCGACGAGCGACCGGCCGAGGAGGTCATCGCCGAGGGGCACATCGACGCCGCCGAAGACGCCGTCAGCAAGAAGAACAATTTCCTCGAGGAGGCGACCGGCCGCGATGCGAAGTCCCGACGGGAGTCGCTGAAACGCGACGTCGAGGACGACGCCGACGCACCCGACAACATCTAAACCGCCGCTATCTGCGATAGCGTTCTGCCGATATTGCTAAATACTTCCGTGACATACGCTCACACACGCCTCGCCGGAGGCGAACAGAAGTATCCGGACCCTGTGCCCGCGGGGTCGTCCGCCTGTCATAGTTTGTTGCTCCGCCGGAAGCGCCCCCAATCCGGCCATTTGGCATGTCCGTTTTTTCGCGCCAGTGGCGTTCCATCAGCAGTACGCTGTACCGCCGGAGTCTCTCCAGTCCGAGGGCCTATTCGGCCAGCCCGTAGCCGCGCTTGAACAGCAGGAAATCGATTGCCAGAACGACCACTGTCACGCCGGTTAGGACGGTCAGGGACGTATTAGGGTCGATTTCCGTGACGCCGATCATCCCGTAGCGAACGCCGTTGACCATGTAGACCATGGGGTTGAGTAGCGAGACGTTTCGCCAGAGCGGAGGCAGTACGTCGAGCGAGTAAAACACCGCCCCGAAGAACACCAGCGGCCGGAGGATGAACTGGTTCATCACGGTGAGGTAGTCGAAGTCACTCGCCCAGAGCCCGCCGATGACGCCGAGCCCGCCAAACAGCGTGGTGATGACCAGCAGGAACGCGACCAGGTACAGCGGGTTGGCGAGCGGGACCGAGGTGAACACCAGTCCCACGCCGACGATGAGCAGGGAGGTGACGATACCCCTGAGCGCGCTCGCCGAGACGTACGCCGTCACCATGCTCCGGTTCGACATCGGCGAGGTCAACACGGCCTGGATGTAGTCGTTCCAGCGCCCGTGAAAGATGGTAAAGGAGGCGTTCTCGAAGCTGTCCGAGATTGCTCCCAGCACCACCAACCCCGGCAGCACGAACTGGAGGTAGCTCACACCGGCGATTTCACCGATTCGACTGCCGAGTATCACGCCGAAGACGGAGAAATACAGTGTGTTCGTGATGATGGGGGGCAGGAACGTGTTGTACGGCCGCCGCACGAACCGCAGGATTTCCCGCCGGACCAGTGTCAGGAACTGCGTCGCGTTCTTGTTCATGCCGACACCTCCGCGTACTCGCGGTCGTCGCGGGTCAGGTCGACGAACACCTCTTCGAGCGACGCCCGCCGGATGTCCAGCGAGGTGACGGTGTGGCCCTGTCGTTCGAGGTCTCGCATCAGTGTGGGGGCGGTCTGGCTGCCGCCGGCGGCGGTGACGCTGAGACCGTCGTCGGTGACCGCTACCTCGGTGACACCTTCCACGTCGAGACGCGGCGCGGTCCGTGGCGGGTCCGCCAGCTCGATATCGATGGTGTCGGTGCCACGCGCCATCAGCTCGTCTGGGGCGGCGACCTCGACTTTCTGCCCGCTGTCCATGATGGCGACGCGGTCACAGAGCCGCTCGGCCTCCTCGATGTAGTGGGTGGTCAGCAGTATCGTCGTCCCCTCGTCGTTCATCCGGTTGATGATGTCCCAGAGGTCGTGGCGCAACTGGACGTCGACGCCGGCGGTGGGCTCGTCCAGAATCAGCAGGTCCGGGTTCGAGACGAGCGCCCGCGCGAGGACGAAGCGGCGTTTCATGCCGCCGGAGAGCCAGTCGAAGCGGGTGTCCCGTTTCTCCCAGATGCCGACGGTCTTCAGGGCGTCCTCGGCCCGGCGACGGGCCTCTTCGCTGCCGATGCCGTGGTAGCCGGCCTTGTGCTCTAGAACCTCGATAATGGGGAAAAAGCGGTCGACGTTGAACTCCTGGGGCGCCAGGCCGATGCGGTCGCGGGCCTCGCGGTAGTCGTCTTCGACGTCGAACCCGAAGACCTCGGCGGTGCCGCTGTTCTTGTGGACGAGGCCGACGAGCGTGTTGATAAACGTCGTCTTGCCTGCGCCGTTGGGACCGAGCAGTCCGAAGAACTCACCCCGGTCGACAGTGAGGTCCAGCCCGTCGAGGGCTTGTACGTCGCCGTAACTCTTGCGCAACTCCCGTGTTCGAATCGCCGGTTCGGTCATTGGCGTCCCTATCGGCCCAGCACCGAAAAGGACAGTGGACCGCTCCGCCGGTGACGGCCGTGTGAGCAGGTGACGCGGGTGTTACTGGCCGAGTCGTTCCCGAGAAATGGAGACCCCGGCGGGCGTGATGATGAGCTGGTCGTCGTCCTTCTGGACGATGTCGCCGCCGACCTCGTCGGCGACCTGCTTGAGCTCGTCGCTGATGCGTTCCATCGTGGTGTCCTGCGTGGAGTGGCGGGTGATATCAGCGATCACGATGTCGCCGTCGTAGACGGCGTCCTTGATGTCGACGACGTCTTTCGACCCGCTGATGCGGGCGATTCGGACCTGCCGTTCGGACTCCATGCTCGACGTGTCGAAGTTGTCGGCGTTCAGCTCGACGTAGTCGTCAGTCTGCCGAGAGGGGCCCGACTCGCCGAGAATCTTGCTCATTAGTCCCATGTCACGGAGAGCGGGCGCTACCGGTTTCAACTTTACGTCAGACATCACCTTTATCCTCGGTCCCGGAAGCCTGAGACTGCTTATAAGTGGTGCCAGAGACGCCAGCGGCGCCTCTCGGTATCACGAGAAACGCTGTGTGCCGGTCGAGCGGCTTCACTCCGCCCCTCCTCCGTTCGCGCGGACGGTCGTCCGACCGCCTACACCGAGAACTCGAAGAGGTCGTCGCCGACGTGGTGGATGGAGGTGACGACCTTCCCCGACTCCCCGACCATCTCCGACCCGTCGGCCATCGCCCGGCCGATGGCGAGGAACTTCCCGTGGGCCTCCTCGTTGATGGCGACGAGGTCGCCCTCGCTGATGTCGTCGTCGGCCTCGGTGATGCCGGGCCGCATGATGTCGGCGCCGTCGGAGACAAAGGAGATAGCGCCGGTGTCGACGGTGACGACGTGTTTCTCGGGCGGGTGGGAGTTGGCGCCCTGGACGGTGAGGAACGGTTCGTCTTCTTCCACGTAGAGCACGTAGGGCTCCCCGTCGACGAGGACGACGTCCCAGTCGCTGTCCTCGAACTCCACTTTCTCGAAGCTGTCGGCGTCCAGTTCGACCCCGAGGTTGTCCGCGAGCGCGTCGGCGATGTCGGCGACCGCGTCGGAGCGGAGGTGGTGGCGCGATTTGACGTTCATACGGGCGACTCAGCGGTCACGGGGTGTAAGCGTAACGAAGCCGGGTGCCGACAGCACAGTACAGGCTTTAGGTCCGGCAGTCCGTAGCGACCCCATGGACGTCGTCACCCTCCTGCCCTCTGCCACGGAGATCGTCTACGCGCTCGGGGTCGAGCCGGTCGGGGTCTCACACGAGTGTGACTACCCGCCGGCGGCCCGCGAGCGGCCGTCGGTCAACCGCTCGCGAGTGGACCCAGAGGCATCAAGCAGCGAGATAAACGAACAGGTCGCCGCAGCCGAGGACGGCGACGGCGTCTACGCGGTCGACCGCGAGACGCTGGCCGCGGTGGACCCCGACGTAATCATCACCCAGGGCGTCTGTGACGTCTGTGCCGTCGACCACGTCCAGGTAGCGGAGGCCGTCGCCGACCTGGGGCTGGACGCCGAGGTGCTGACGCTCGACGTCCACAGCCTGGCGGACCTCTTCGACTCCATCCACCGCGTCGGCGCGGCTATCGGCCGCAGCGAGCGGGCGACGGAGCTGGTAGCGACCCTCCGCGACCGGGTGGCCGCCGTCGAGACGACCGCGGCGCGAGCCAGCGAGACCCCGACCGTCGCCGTGCTGGACTGGCTGGACCCGGTGATGGTCGCGGGCCACTGGATTCCCGAGATGGTCGAGATGGCCGGTGGCGAGTACGGCATGGCCGACCACGGTGCTCACTCCCGGCCCCGGGAGTGGGACGAAGTCGTGGCGTACGACCCGGACGTGCTGGTGGCCGCGCCGTGTGGCTTCGACATCGACCAGACCCGCGAGAACCTCGCCGACCTGACCGAGCGGCCGGGGTTCGACGACCTCCGGGCGGTCCGCGAGGGGCGGGTCTACGTCGTGGACGGCCACCACTACGTGAACCGGTCGGGCCCGCGGCT
>JBEQBH010000118.1:0-4601 GCA_041639955.1 Halobacteriales archaeon
CCGAACGTCCGGTTACGCTCACCGGCTGACCGTCTCCAGTCGGCCAGACCTGTCACAGAGAACTGTGACCGTACACCGATTTCGCACGGCCGTCTCCGGCACGTCGAGGCCGTCCGCATCGGGATGGGACCGACTCACGCTGACCACCCCCTTTCAGCTATGAAATTCGCAAGAAGGCGGCGACCCCCAACTGGAATCAAGCTCCACTCCGGATTTTGCCGTCGCTCGCGGGAAAGTGAATCCAGTAATAGAGGGGTTCTACACCACGAAAACGTGGCGTCCGCTATCAGCCATAGTTCGGCTGAAAACCAAGTCCGCCCTCCCCGATTTGAACGGGGGACAAGTCGATCTACAGTCGACTGCTCTACCAGTCTGAGCTAAGGGCGGTCGACACCCGAAAATACCCCGCCGTCCAGACTTAAGGATTGTTATTCGTGGAGGGTGCGCCGAACGGTCACACGACGCGGAGTGACACACCGGCCGGTGTCAGACACGTCTGACCCCGCTTTCCGATGTGCCGATAGACGGGTCAAAGCGGTCTACGAACGGAATCCAACCGAGAAGAGGCGTCGCGTGTCATGCCGGTAGCTGACGGGCGTCAGACAGCGCGGGAAGATTAAAATACCATCATGTATAATGTCCTCACCGAGCCCGATGAGTAAAATAACGTTCCGTGCTGACGATGACCTCATCGACCAACTCGAGGCGTTCGACGCCTCAAAGAGCGAGGTCATGCGCGAAGCGCTCCGGGAGTACCTCGGAGAGGGGTCGCCGTCAGCGTCGGAACCACCGTCGGCGGCGTCGGAGTCCGTTACCGATGCCGAGACGATCGACGAGCTCATCGAGGAACGCGTCGACAGCATCATCGCCGACCGACTGCAGACGCGACAACCGCGCTCGCAGCCGCAGGATGTCAACGTAAACATCTCGTTAGACGGCGTGGGCGCGCGAGCAGCGAACGCCGAAACCGAACGACAGCGCACCGCTGACCGGGGAGCGAATGCCGAGAGCGGACAGTCACCCGATGAAAGTCAGGCGCCTGATACGAGCGGGCGTAAGACAGAGGCGGAAACGCGGGAACGAGCCGACCCCGAGGAACGTAAGACGTGCGCGCAATGTGGTGAAAACCTGGGTTCTGACCACGTTTACTGCCCGAACTGTGGTGAGAAGGCGTCCCGCAGGGTGTTCTGTGACTGCGGCGATGAACTCCGGTCGGACTGGGGCTTCTGCCCGAGTTGTGGGAGACGAACCCCCGCGGCAGATGTGCTCGACCAGACGTAAATCCATGTTTGCACGCGATACACGCCCTCAAACGCCGTAAACGCGAAAGTGTATGACACTGCCCGTAAGTTTTAATACATCAGGGTCAGTGGTTTATTCTGCGTAAGACGGTCGTCTTACACAGCGCCGAACGCGAGGGGATGCCGCCCTCGTACTGCGGTTTCGCTGTGTAAACACTCGGGCGGGTCGTAAACAGACTCCCTCCGGGCCGTCTTACCCAAGGGGAAACTACCAAACATGGAGCGTGTGACACTACGGATTCCGAAGCAGCAGATTGAAGAGGTCGAACAGATGGTCGAGACGGGCGAGTACCCCAATCGGAGCGAAGCGATTCGCTCGGCGGTTCGGGAGATGCTCGCCGAGGAAGGCTCCGAACAAGCCTCCGAGAAGAAGCGGTCCTGGGCCAAGGTGTAACGATGCAGGATATCGTTAACGAGGCCCTCGAACGCGACGAGCAGGAACAGAAGAAGATGTCCGACGAGGACGTCGACGGGTTCGGAGACCCACGCATCGTCATCGTCGGCTGTGGTGGCGCCGGCAACAACACGGTCAACCGCCTGTACAACATCGGCGTCGAGGGCGCCGACACCGTAGCCATCAACACGGACAAACAGCACCTCAAGATGATCGAAGCCGACACGAAGATTCTGGTCGGCAAGTCCCTCACCAACGGCCTCGGTGCCGGTGGTGACCCGTCGATGGGCGAGCGCGCCACGGAGATGGCACAGGGCACCATCAAGGAAGTGCTGGGCGACGCTGACCTCGTGTTCGTCACCGCCGGGATGGGTGGCGGGACCGGGACCGGGGCCGCCCCCGTGGTCTCGAAGATCGCCAAGGAACAGGGCGCAATCGTCGTCGGCATGGTGTCGACGCCGTTCAACGTCGAGCGGGCCCGCACGGTCAAGGCCGAGGAAGGCCTGGAGAAGCTCCGCAACGAGGCGGACTCCATCATCGTGCTGGACAACAACCGCCTGCTCGACTACGTCCCGAACCTGCCCATCGGCAAGGCGTTCTCCGTGATGGACCAGATCATCGCCGAGACTGTCAAGGGCATCTCCGAGACCATCACCCAGCCGAGCCTCATCAACCTCGACTACGCCGACATGACATCCATCATGAATCAGGGCGGCGTCGCGGTGATGCTGGTCGGCGAGACCCAGGACAAGAACAAGACCGAGGAGGTCGTCAAGGACGCGATGAACCATCCGCTGCTTGACGTGGACTACCGCGGCGCGAGCGGCGGCCTGGTCCACATCACCGGCGGTCCGGACCTCACGCTGAAGGAGGCCGAGGGCATCGCACAGAACATCACCGAACGGCTTGAGGCCGACGCCAACGTCATCTGGGGCGCGCGGATTCAGGAAGAGTACAAGGGCAAGGTGCGGGTCATGGCCATCATGACCGGCGTCCAGTCCGCCCAGGTACTCGGTCCGACGACCCAGAAGCAGGCCAACAAGTCCCGTGAGGCGATTCAGGAAGTCGGCGACGACACGTCCTTCGACGCCTCCGACAACGTCGAAAGCTTCGACAGCCCCGCCCCGAACGGCGGGAGTCAGAGCAGCGGCGGTCGCAACGCCGGCTACAGCGAGACCGACGGCGGGCAGGACCAGCGCGAGAAGAACAACGGACTCGACGTCATCCGAACGAACAAGTAGCGACGTCTGCAATTCTTCTTTCGATTTCTACGGCCGCGAGCGACGCATTCAGTGGGATAGCAGACAACGACCCACGGCGTCAGACAGAAACGCGAACGCGTCAGACCGCTTCCAGCGCGTCCAGCAGATTGCACTTCCGACAGAGGTCCCGCGCCGTCGGCGACCCGCAGTTGTCACACTCGCCGTAATCAGTGTCGCTATTCTCGCAGCCGTAGGTATCGGCGGCTAACGCGGCGAGCTTCTCGTAGCCGGCCATAATCGAGTGTCGGGTGCCGGGGTGGTTCTCCTCAAGGCCGAGCATGAGGTCCTGTATCTCACCTCGGTAGGCCTCCTCGGCGTGGGGACATTCGGTAATGTGTGCTGGGAGGTCCTTGAAGCGGGCGTACAGCGCGACCTCTTTTTCCGGGATATCACGGAGCGGCTTCGCCCGGGGGATGTGGTGGTCCTGGGCCTCGCGCGTCTGCTCCGTGGGCGCGTCGGCAGACGAGTCGAACGGACCGAGAGAGGCTTCGAAGTGCTTGGCGATCTGTGAGATATCGCCTTCGAGGAAGTTCATCAGCGCCGTCTCGGCCTCGTCGTCGAGGTTGTGGCCGGTCAGCAGTTTGTCCGCATCGAGTTCCGCCGCGTACTTCGAGAGGAGGTCACGGCGGAACACGCCGCAGTAGGCGCAGGCGGCCATCCCCTCGGGGTCGTCCTCGACGACCTCGTCCATCTGGACGCCGAACTCGTCGGCGTAGGAGACGGTGACGTGTTCGATGCCCAGATCGTCGGTCAGTTCCTCGCTGGCCTCCAGGCTCGCGTCGCGATAGCCCTCGATCCCCTCGTGTATCGAAAGCGCAACCAGTTCGATACGAGGGTCCTCAGCGAAGGTGTCGTAGAGAATCTGCGTGAGGACGACGCTGTCCTTGCCCCCCGAGAGGCCGATGACCCACGTCTCGGGGTCCTCGACGGTGGCGTCGTCGGACACGAGGCCGTCCTCGCGGATGCGACGGCGAACCCGTTTCGTGACCGCTCGGCAGAGATGAGACTCACAGAGGTGAAGCCCGGAATAGGCCGCGTGTAACACCGCGTTCTCGCCGCATTTGTCGCACTCCATCGTGACGAGTAGTCGTGGCCGCAATGGTGAGAGGGTTTCGTCTCGGTTCCGGCACGGGAACTCCCTGAAAATTTGCGCCTCAGTACTGTCGAGTTTTGTCGTCGACAGTCCACACCTTCAGGGCCGCCACGACAGCCACGCGCCGTGTGGCTCGTAGTCGACGAGGTGAGTTGTCTTGACGCCGTCACCGTTCCGGCGCTTCCAGTCCAGCGCAACTGACTCGCCGCCCGACGGCTCCGGCCGGCCGGTGAGCCAGTGCAGCGGCCGGTCGGCCATCAGGTCTTCGAGAAACGCCGTCAGCGCCTCACTCAGTTCTGCCGGGACCTGGTACAGCACGAGCGTGTTGACGACACAGACCGGTACGTCGGACGGAATCTCGTCGAGTACCGCTGGCAGGCCATCGAGCATATCTCCCTCGACAAGCTCGGGTGGGTCGTCCCGCGCGACCGACAGCGCACCATCTAAAACGGCGCGCCGCTCCTCGTGTTCCGGCCAGACGAGCGCACGGAGCCAGTCCCTGTCGGCCTCGTCGGTCACGTCAAGCGGATTACGGTCGAGACCGACTCGGG
>JBEQBH010000119.1:0-4580 GCA_041639955.1 Halobacteriales archaeon
CGCCGACGCCCGCGTTGAGAGCGGGCCGCTCGAATGTCGGCGCGGTGGCCACGAGCCACCGCGCCCGTTCGTCCCACCGGACGGTGGCCTCGGGGGCGCTCCCGGCAAGCGCCCGCCGGACGGCCCCCGCGCCGGCCGCGTCGATTCGGGTGACGATGGCTCGCCCGGTCGTCTCGACGGCGGTCGTCGCCAGGTCGGCGAGTTCCCCGGCCGTCTTGCCGTCCCCCAGCACCGCCTCGGGAACGCCCGAACGGGCCTCGCGGGCCGCGTCGAAGCGGCCGGCGCCGGTGGTCGCGTAGCCGGCGAGTTCCGATTCGGCCTCCGCGGGGGTCAGTTCCCCCGCTGCGACCGCCTCCAGTATCTCGCGCATACTCCCTGTCCGGGAGCCGCCTACTCCTATCCGTCGGTCTCCGCCACGGCTGTGCCGGACCGCCGACTGTCCCCTGTCAACATACGGAACGGGAATACCGCCGCCAGCGCGCGCGAGAGGCTCTCAGGGCTCCGATAGCTCCTCATATATCAACTATGTGAACACAGGCGCCGAGATGGCGTCGAAATTTGCCTTATTTATATGGGTCCGGTTGGCCGAAATGCCCTGAAACCCCCGTCAGTACCGGTGAGAGCGACCCAATTGGGGAAAGTATTTAAACGGCCCCTTCGCACGGAAACAGTGTATGGCAGACCTAATCGTCAAAGCCGCCGTGAAGGAAGAGCTCGATGACATGAACGTTGCGTCGGACTTCTACGACGCACTCGACGCCGAGGTCGAGGAGCTGCTCGCCGACGCCGCTCGTCGAGCCGACGCCAACGACCGCAAGACAGTTCAGCCGCGAGACCTGTAAGGTCGTTTCCACCCGTTTTCTTTTAGCGAGCCACGTAGCGACAGCGCCGGTCAGCGACCCGTAGAGTCCGTCAGAGTTCTCGAACTGTCACGCCGCCCTCGTGCCCGATGTGGACTTCGTCGGCCAGTCCGACGAACAGCCCGTGTTCGACGACGCCGGGAAGCGAGGCCAGGTCCCGCCCGAGCGCCGCCGGGTCGTCGATATCGCCGAACGCACAGTCCACCACGAGATGCCCGTTGTCGGTGACGACCGGGCCGTCCTTGCGCTGGGCCTGTCGGAGCGTCGGCTCGCCGCCCAGTTCGCGGACCGACTCGGCGACGGTCGTCCGGGCCGCCGACAGCACCTCGACCGGCACGGGCTGGGAGAGCGTCCCGGCTTCCTTCGTCGGGTCAGCGACGACGAGAAACCGGTCGGCGCTCGCGTCGACTATCTTCTCGCGGGCGTGGGCCGCCCCGCCGCCCTTTATCAGGTCGCCGTCGGCCACCTCGTCGGCGCCGTCGATTGCCAGGTCGACACTCGCCTCGTCCAGGTCGGCAAGCGGGACGCCGGCCTCGCGGGCGAGTTCGCGGGACTGAAAGGAGGTCGGCACGCCGACGACATCGAGGCCGGCGTCGACCTGCCGGCCGATGGCCCGGATGGCGTGGGCCGCCGTGCTCCCGGTGCCCAGCCCGACGACCATCCCGTCCTCGACTGCCTCGGCCGCCGACTCGCCGGCCGCGCGTTTCGCCGCGTCGGAGCCACCCTGTTTCATACCCGAAACTCCCCCGTGGCGGACAAAACGTTTGTTCTCCGGCGTCCCGGCGTGCCACCTTTTCCCACGTCGGTAGGCTTTTTTCGGCCGGCGACGCCTCTCGGCGTATGACTCTCTTCGGAACGAGCGGAATCAGGGGCCACGTGGGCGAGACCGTCACGGCCGACCTCGCGCTGTCGGTTGGGCGGGCGCTGGGTGTCGACTGCGACCGCGTCGTCGTCGGCCGGGACCCGCGAGCGAGCGGCGAGTTCCTCCAGTCGGCGCTTGTCGCGGGGCTGCGCGAGAGCGGTACCGACGTGGTCGACGTGGGCGTGGCGGCGACGCCGACGGTCGGTCGCGCCGTCGGGTGGCGCGACGCCGACGCCGGCGTCTCTATCACGGCGAGTCACAACCCGCCCGAGGACAACGGGCTGAAGCTCTGGCAGCCCTCGGGACAGGCCTTCGACAGCGAGGGCCGGGCCCGCATCGAGGAGCGCATCGAATCGGGGACCTTCGAGCCGGCCGCCTGGGACGACGGCGGCAGTCTGGCGACGTGGGACGCCCGCGCCCGCCACGCCGAGGCCATCCGGGCCACAGTCGACCGCGAGTCGATGGACAGCCACGTCGTCGTCGACGTGGGCAACGGCGCCGGCGGCGTCACCGTCGACGTGCTCAAATCGCTGGGCTGTCACGTCGAGACACTGAACGCCCAGCCCGACGGCGCGTTTCCCGGCCGGCCCAGCGAGCCCATGGCCGAGAACTGCCAGTCGCTATCCACGCTCGTGGGGGCCACCGACGCCGATATCGGCATCGCCCACGACGGCGACGCAGACCGGATGCGGGCGGTCGCCGAAGACGGCACCTACCTCTCCGGCGACGTCACGCTCGCCCTGTTTGCCCGCGCGGCCGCCGAACCCGGCCAGCGCGTCGCCGTCCCGGTCGATACGAGTCTGGCCGTCGCGGACTACCTCGCCGAGATAGACGTCGACGTGGAGTACACCCCGGTCGGAGACGTCTACGTCGCCGAGGCCGCCGAGGCCCCCGACGTGGCCTTCGGTGGGGAGCCAAGCGGCGCGTGGATATGGCCCGATCACACGCTCTGTCCGGACGGCCCGCTGGCGGCCGCCACCGTCGCCGCGCTCAATGCCGACCGGCCGCTGGCCGACCGTATCGCCGACGTCCCCACGTACCCCATCCGCCGGGACAGCGTCGGTGTCGAGGACAAAGCGGCGGTGATGGACCGGGTCCGCGAGCGGGTGCTCGACGACTACGACGACGTGACGACGCTCGACGGGGTGCGCGTCGACCTGGGCGACGCCTGGTTCCTGTTGCGCGCCAGTGGCACCCAGCAACTCGTCCGGGTGACCGCCGAGGCCCGCGAGGCGGGGCGCGCCGACGAAGTGCTGTCGACGGCCCGGGACTGTCTTGCGGCCGCTCGCGAGTAGGAGTTCCCGTGACCGACCCAGTCACGGGACAGAACGGTTATCTGCGTGTCGACCGCGCCTCGCGGATGTCGGCCCCGTCGCGTATCTTGTCCTCACACTGCGGACAGACCCGCGGTTTCTCGACGCCGTTGGGCGTAAAAACCCGCGCGTATGCGGCAGTTACGAAGTTCTCACAGTTCTGGCATTCCGGCATACACCCCGACAGACGGAGTATATCGTCTTAATTGTGGTGTCGTGCCAGATGTTACCACACACGTTTAGAAGTCGCTGGTCACGGTCTCGTCCTCGCCCAGCTCCACGACGCCGTCGAACAGCTCGCGGAACTGCGTGACGGTGTCGTCGTCGTGGACTCCCTGGGCGAGGTGGAACATCCCGACGGCGTCGTACTCGTCGAGGAGTTCGAGGATGTCGTCGACGGCGTCCAGGGCCTGGGCCTCGTCGGCGTAGTAGATAAGTTCGGTCAGCGAGTCGAAGCTCACGCGCAACTTCCCGTCGTGGCTCGCGAGGAACGCCTCGGTCTCCTCGACGATGCCGTTCAGGTCGTCGGGCGCGGAGACGTACCGGACCCCGTCGGACTGCCGGCGGGTGTAGCCCCGCTCGACCGACAGCGTATCGAGGATGGTCGCGCGCTCTTCGTCGACCTCGTAGTACTCCAGTTTCTGTTTGACCTCCCGGGCGGTGGTCCGCGTCGAGATGACCAGCATCGCGTCCGTGTCCGTCGAGAGAAAGTCGGTGTCGAGCCGGTCGGTCGCACCGGTACTGGGATGTACCAGCAGGACTCCGGTCCCACCCTCGACGGTCTCGGGCGTGTTGTCGATAGCCAGCGTATACTCCATGTGACGGAAAGGGCGGGGCGACACGCTTTAACTTTTGCGAGGAAGCAGCCTCAGAACACGCTGTCGGCGGTCGCCGCGCCGACGACGCTGAAGATAGCGCCCACGGCGACGGCTTTCAGCGTCGTCAGCGCGACGGCGGTCGACGTGGGGTCCGGGAGGATACCGCCCTCGACGAGGAACGCCTCGGGGGCGGTAAACACCGTCGCCAGCACGGCCACGGAGCCAAAGGAGACGACCATCAGCGAGACGAACCGGATGGGGACGCCGGCTACCTCCGCCTCCCGTTCGATATCCCGGTCGGCGTCGGCCTGGTACAGCGCGCCGTAGCCGATGGCGAAGACGATAGCGACCACGGTGCCCGTGTGGGTCCACGACATGTTCGCCGCCAGCACCCACACCTCCTCGGTGACGACGAACGGGCCCGCGAGCAGGAACCCCCCGACGACCTGCTGGGCGGTGTCGGCGACGCGGTATCGGCGACGGCGGGACATACTACCCCTTGTGCCACCGCTTCGGATAACGCTACTGGGTCGTCTCGTCGAGGCCCTGCCGCTCGTCGGCGCCGCTCCGGACGCTTCGAGTCGGCGAGGAGGGCCGAGTCGAAGGGCGTTTTGCCGCTCACCGTCCAGTCCGGGTATGAGCGTCAGCGACGAGTTCGACGACTGGGCCGCCAGCGGGAAGGACCGCGGGATGGAGGACCGCCACTGGCACACCGCAAAGCACGTTC
>JBEQBH010000120.1:0-4577 GCA_041639955.1 Halobacteriales archaeon
CGGGTACTTAAGAGAATATCGGAGACAGGCGCTCCAGCGGAACGGTCTCCACAGCGAGCAGATTCGGGCGAGTGTGACGAGGTTCGTTCACGGATACACTGCGATTAGCCAGCCGTTACTCAGTGGTATCCCGTTTCTACGGCACCACCACGGGCGGTCGCGGAGCCGGAGAGGCGACGCCCGCGAAAGGCTGGGCTTTTGGTGGTCGCCGGCTTTCCCACTCCCAATGCCGTACGTCACGACTCTGACCCTGACGAGTGGGGACCGCCACCGCCTCGACGACGTCGTGGCGGACATCAAATCCCGCGCCGAGCGCAAGGGCGTGGAGCTGAAAGGCCCGCGCCCGAAACAGCCCCGCAACCTCCGCGTCCCTCGGTCGAAGACGCTAGGGCCCGACGGTGGGCGATTTGACCCGTGGAACTACACCGTCTACGAGCGCACCATCGACATCGTCGGCTACGAGACATTCGCCCGCGAGGTGACCTCCGAGGCGTTCCCGCCGACGGTCCACGTCGAAGTCGACGTCGAGCAACAGACCCCGCCGGGCAGCGGATAATAAGTTCTCCCGTCCCGACGGCCGGGTATGGACCAGAAGCGACACGAGCGGCTTGTGGCCCTGCGACGGGAGCTCCACCGCCACCCCGAACCGGCCTGGTGTGAGTACTGGACGACGAGCCGAGTCGTCGAGGAGATAGAGCGTATCGGCGTCGACGAGCTACTGGTCGGCCCGGAACTACTCAACGACGACGCGCGGATGGCGGTCCCCAGTGAGGCGACACTAAGTGAGTGGCACGACCGCGCCCGCGAGGCCGGCGCGCGTGCTGACGTACTCGAACAGTGCGCTGGTGGGTTCACCGGCGCGCTCGCGACCGTCGAGCGCGGCGACGGCCCGACGGTCGCGCTCCGGGTCGACATCGACGCCCTGCCGATTACCGAGTCGGACGAGGGGAGCCACGCGCCGGCCGATGCCGGCTTTCGCTCCGGGAACGAGGGGTATATGCACGCGTGTGGCCACGACGCCCACGCGGCCATCGGCATCGGCGTCCTCGAAGCCGTCGTCGAGAGCGACTTCTCCGGGAGGTTCAAACTGCTCTTCCAGCCCGCCGAGGAGGTCATCGGCGGCGGCCGCGCGGTCGCCGAAAGCGGCGTGCTGGACGACGTCGACCACCTGCTCGCGCTGCACGTCGGCCTCGACCACCCGACGGGGGAGGTCGTCGCGGGCGTGAACGGGTTTCTGGCGGTACGGCAGTTCGTGGCCGAGTTTACGGGCGAGTCGGCCCACGCGGGCGGCCACCCGGCGGCGGGCCGGGATGCCGTCCAGGCGCTTGCGACGGCGGTCCAGAACCTCCACGCCATCCGCCGCCACGATGACGGCGCGACCCGTGTCAACGCCGGCGTCGTCTCGGGGGGGACGGCGTCGAACATCGTCCCCGAGTCAGCGACGCTCGAAGGGGAAGTCCGGGGTGAGACGACGGAGCTGATGGAGTACATGAGCGAGCGGGCCGACAGCGTGGTCGAACACGCCGCCAGGATGCACGGCTGTGAGTCAGCGATGGAGACGACTGCGGAGGCCCCCAGCGCCGAGAGCGACCCGGAACTGGCCGACATCGTCTACGCGGTGGCCGAGGGCGTCGGCGGCGTCGACAGCGTGCTCCACAGCGCGCCCCTTGGTGGGAGCGAGGATGCGACGTATCTGATGGACCGGGTGCAAGAGCACGGGGGTCGGGCGACGTTCGTCGGCGTCGGCACGGACCACCCCGGCGGTCACCACACGCCGACCTTCGACGTGGACGAGCGGACGCTCGCTATCGGTGTGGACGTGCTGGCGGGCGCTATCGGGCGGCTCTGGTGAATAGAATCCGAAAACGGAGGGTCAGTACTTCGGCTCGGCGCCGGTGACCGCGTAGATGTCGTCCATGATGGCGTCGCGTTCACGCTGCCAGGCCTCGAAGCCGGACCGGTCGCTCGGGTAGGACTCGTAGTGGTCGAGCAGTCGGTCGGCGGCCTGCTTCGTCTGGTAGAGGTCCCGAATGGTCCCCCAGTGGCCGAAGCTCTTGACGGCCATCTTGAGTTTGAGACCGAGACCGAGGCTGGTCGACCCGCCGTACAGCGCCTCGGCGAGCTTCTCGCCCGGAATCGCGGCGAGCAGCGCCATCAGGTCGTCCACGTCGTAGGCGGTGGTGAAGATGTTGTACACGTCCAGGGCGGCGTAGCGCGCCCCGAAGTGGTCCATCACGTTGACGTTGTACTCCCAGAGAGCGTCCTCGTCGTCGGTACGGCCGTCCTCAATGGCGCCGATGGCCTGCTCGGCGGCGTACGTGCCGGCGTAGGCCGCGCCAGCGATACCGCCGCCGGTCGTGGGGTTGACGTGGCCCGCGGCGTCGCCGACGGCCATGTACCCCGGCGCGACCGCCGAGTCGTAGGGTCGCCGCGTCGGCAGGGCGGCGCCGAGCTTGTCCGTGACCTCGGCGCCCTCGAACTCGGGGCGCCCGCGCAGGTCCCGCTTGAGGTCGTCGACAAGCTCCATTGGCTCCTCGTTCATCTGGAACCCCAGCCCGGCGTTGATTTCGGTGTCGGTGCGGGGGAAGTACCAGAGGTAGCCCGCCGACCGCTCGGTGGGTTTGAACACGAGGGCGTCGTCCCACTCGACGGGCTCGTCGACTTCGACTATCTCCCGGTAGGCCGAGCAGAACTGCGAGTACTGCACGTTCGTGTCGAAGGTCGCGTCCTCGAAGTCGGTCTTGTCCTGCAGCAGGGACAGGGCCCCGGCGGCGTCGATGACGATTTCGGCGTCGTAACTGACGGGGTCGCCCTTGCGAACCGCTTCGAGCCCGGTGACGGTGCCGTCGTCGGTCTGGCGCACGTCCTGGACGACGGTGTCGTAGTGGAACTCGACCCCGGACTCGTCGGCGCCCTCGATGAGACAGCGGCCGTACTCCCAGCGGTCGATGACGGCCAGTTCCCCGGGCACGGGAATCTCCAGAACCGTATCCTCCTGGGGAATCTCGAAGCGGCCGTGGTCCACGTCCGTGTTAGTAAAGGCCGGTTCGAGCTGTGACTTCGGAATGGCGTCGGGGAAGTCGCTGGCGCCCTTCAGCGCGTCCCCGCAGGCGATGTGGCCCGCCTCCTCTGCGTCCTTTCGCTCGACGATGACGACGTCGTACCCGGCCTCGGCGATGGTCGCGGCGGCGTAACAGCCCGACGTCCCCGCCCCGACGACGGCCACGTCGTACTGGTGTGTGGTCATGCAGTCCCGTCCTCCCCGAAGCGCAAAAATCGTTCCGACTATGGGTCTGTCGCCGGAGCGTCGGGAATAAAGAGTTTTGACGGGAGCCGGCAAAGTCGCGGGTATGACCGACTACACCGTCTCCTTCGTCGGGACCGGCGAGGAGATAACGGTCTCGGAGAAAGATACCATCCTCTCGCGCTGCATCGAGGAGGGTATCGCTCAGGAGTACTCCTGTCGCGTGGGGATGTGTCTGGCCTGTTCGGCCGAGATTCTCTCCGGCGAGGTCGTCCAGCCGGCCGCCCGCGGGCTCACCGACGAGGAGCGGGAGAACTACGCGCTGACCTGTATGGCCCGGCCCGCGTCGGACCTCGAACTGGACCGCGGGAAATACCCCCCGAGCATCGAGAGCGACGCGGCCGACGCGGCCGCGGCGGACGACGACTGACCCTCGGTGGGAGCGCCCCGGCAGTGCGTGAAACAGCCACACACCTCGTCTAACTGATAGAATAGAAGGGCAGGTGATATAAGCACGTGGGTCCTAGAGTAGGGTGACACCAGCGTCAGCGGACGGCCGTCGACGACTTGACACACTCTCCCAACCATGACCAGCCGTGTATACAGACTCCATTCGACGCTCGAACTGCCACTGGAAGACGCGTACGATTTCTTCGAGGAGCCCGACCTCCCGCCGGAGATCGCTGACGTAGACATCACCCGTCGGAACAACACGCTCATCGTCAGTGCCGTCGCGAAAGACGACAGCATGAGCAAGTACACGCCGACGGCACAGCTGAAAGCCAGCGTGAGCGAGAACCGCGTCTACGAGGAAGACCCCGACGAGATGGGGCCGACCGGCGCCGCCTCGACAGGGTCGGCCGGCGGCGGTCCCCAGTGGGGCGCGCTCGAAGAGGAAGAAGAGGAAATCGAGTCGGAACTCGTCGAGTACGCCTGCTTCAAGGGCGACCGCGAGACCGTTCTCCAGAACACAGCGCTGCAGTACGAGATGTTCGAGGTGCTCTGTGAGATCGCGAAGGTCGCGGAGAAGGGGACACTGACGGCTATCGCCTCCATCGACGGTGAACTGGAGGCCGTCCGCATCGTGGACGGCGAGGAACATCCCGCTTCGATAAACGTGGTCGAGGACCCCTCCGACGAGGACGAAGAAGAGGGCGTCAACTGGCGCGACAACGAGTTCATCAGCTAGTTCCGCGGTTCGGACACTTCGAGCGCCTCGCCGGCGACTGCTTCGGCCAGTTCTATCGTGACGTTCGCCTCGATGTAGGCAGCGACGACGATGAGCAGCGCCGATATCGCGAGGAGCCACCCCGCCTCCCGCAGGTCCCGTCGG
>JBEQBH010000121.1:0-4576 GCA_041639955.1 Halobacteriales archaeon
GCCATCCGCCGGCAGGTCGGCCGCGAGGCGCTTACCGACGTCGAGTCCGAGATAGCACGGGACGCAAACGAGGTGCTCGTCGCCCTGACCAAGAGCGATGGCAGCGCGCGCGAACGGGCCCTCATCGCCCTCGCAGCGGACCTGGTCCGGCCCGACGACGGGCGCGTCGTCGCCGTCCGGTTCGAGGAGGTCCCCGACCAGGTGCCACTGACCGACGATATGGCGACACAGTCGGAGTCCGACATCTCCTTCGAAGCGCGGACAGAGGCGCTGTCCGAGGACCTGGGCGTCGACGTCGAGGCCGACGAGATAGTCAGCCACGACACGAAACACGCCATCGTCAACTTCGCCGAGGGTCGCGGCGTCGACAGTATCGTGGCCGAACACGAGCCGCTCCGGCTCCGCTCGCGGCTGGGCGGCGACCCAATCGACTGGGTCGTCAGACACGCCGCCTGTGACGTGTTGCTCGTGGACAACCTGGGCTACGACGAACCGAAACACGTCGCGCTCTCGGGCGACGGCGGCCCGTACCCGCCCCTGGCCGTGCGAGTCGCCGGCGCTGTCGCCGAGGCCAACGGCGGCAGCATCTCGATGTGGCATCCCGGCAACGGCTCCGACGAGCAACAGCGGACTGTCGAGGACTACCGGGACGAGCTGTCGTCGCTGCTTGACGTGCCCGTGCAGTCGGCGGCGTTCCGGACCGACGGCGGTGCCCCGCCCCGGCCCGACCTGCTGGTGCGCCGCGGGGCCGACGACCGCGTTCGTAACGCGGTGCTTGACGACGGCCCGACCGTCCCGAACCCCGGCTGTACGACCGTCACGGTCTACCCCCACGAGTCGCGCCGCCCGCCGTTCGGCCGGCGGCTGCTCGAACGTCTCACTTACTAGACCACCGGTATCTTTTCAGGCGCTCCACTTCCGATGTCCGTATGGACAGCCGCGAGTACCAGTTCGAGGGAACCGAACCCGACATCCACGGGTACGCACACGTCAGCCGCGAAGCCACCGTCGTCGGCGACGTACACATCGGCCCGAACGCCAACGTCTGGCCGGGGGTCGTGCTCCGGGGCGACGTCGGCGCCGTCGAGGTCGGCCGCGAGTCGGCCATCGGCGACGGCGCCGTCCTCCACGCCTCGACCGTCGGGGAGAAGGTGATGGTCGGCCACGGCGCCGTGTTGAACGACGCCGAGGTGAGAGACGGGGCCCTCGTCGGATTCAACTCCACCGTCAGCGACGCCGTCATCGGCCAGGGGTCCATCGTCGCGATGGGCACCGTCGTCCCGCCGGGCTACGAGGTCCCCCCCGAGTCGTTCGTCCGGGGCAGCCCCGCACAGGTCACGCCGCTCTCGGAGACGACCATCGACCCAGACGAGGTGTTCGAGGCCTTCTCCTCCGGGGACTACGCGAACCTCGCGGCGCGACACGAGGACCTGTTCGAGTAGGACGAGGGTTGAGCGAGCCCTGCGAGCGCCCCCCCTCGAAACGGAGCGAGGAGTGTCGCGACCCGCGGAGTGCGCGGCGTGTGGACCCCACGCCGGGCCTCAGTAACCGGCTCCCGGTCGAACGCCCATGACTGGACGGGGCACTTATAATGCAAGAGCCGCCACAGTTGCTCCATGGACGATATCGTCGACCTGGTGCGCCGCTCGCTGGCCGATGCGACCTACGGGGAGTTCACTGACCGGGTCGACGCACAGGCCGAGGAGCTTCGCCGGGCTATCGCCGCCGGCGAGTTCGACAACGAGGCCTTCTCGGTCGGCCTGGAGGTCGAGCTATACGCCATCAACAGCGTGCCGGAGCCGCCCGAACCCGACGAGGCGGAAGCGGAGGACGCGGACGAGAGTGACCTCGACGACGACCTCTCGGGCGGTGGCGGCGGGTCGTCGTGGGACGGTTCGCTGGAGCCACAGGCGGAGTCGGGGGGGACCGGCGCTTCTCTGGAGCCGGACAACGAGACGCCGCCGCCCGACGGGAGCGCGGGTGGCGACCGCGACGACTTCGGTCCCGGCGAGGGACCGTCACTGGACGTCGACCCGGACAGCCCGCTCGCGTCCGACGACCCCGAGGACGCCGGGGCGGCGGAACCCGAACCGGCCGTCGAGGCCGAAGCCGAGAGCGGGGACGACGAGCCCTACATGGACCCCGAGGAGTGGGACGGGCGGCTCACCCGGCTCCCGGACGTGGTGTTCGAGGGCGAGGCCAACAAGGAACTGGGACTGCACAACGCCGAGATAAACACGGCGCCAAATACCTTCGACGGCGCGGGGATGGAGGTCCAGACCACGGCCGTCGAGATGCACACAAAGCAGGCCCGGGCACAGGCAGACAGACACAACTGCGAGCTTGTTCTGGACGCGATGTGGACGATTCCGCCCGAGGAGGGCGGCGAGGAGTACCTCTCGGCCCACGAGGAGCGCGACGGCGTCGTCCTGGCGGACAACATGCGCCAGGCGCCCCGCTACGTCGCGCTGGACAACGAAGCGCTCGCCCACGCCGGCGGGTCCATCGACTTCTCGGTGCCGGGCTACGACGGTTCGTTTCCCACCATCCTGTTCGAGTCGCTGGCGACCTCCATCCAGCCCCACCTCCAGATTCCCGACAGCGACGCCTTCCCGGCCTACTACAACGCCGCCATCCGGACGCTCGGGCCGCTGCTCGCGCTGTCGGCGAACTCCCCGTTCCTGCCCGCCGACTTCTACCCCGAGGACACCGACGGTGAGTGGCTCTGTGCCAACACCGACCACGAACTGCGCATCTCGGCGTTCGAGCAGTCCGTCAACACCAGTGAGAATCCGAAGGTCCGCGTGCCACGTGATATCGACACCGTCGAAGACGTCGTCGACCGGGTCGTCGCGGACGACCTCTTTGGCCCGTTCCTGCGGGAGTGGCTCGACGACAGCGACCGCGGGAGCCTCGAAGACCGCATCTGGGAGTTCGACCACAAGCGAGGGACGTACTGGCGGTGGCTCCGCTGTGTCGTCGGCGGCGCGCCGGTCGAGGGCGCAAGCGACGAGCGGTCGCTGCGCATCGAGTACCGGCCGCTGCCGACCCAGCCCCACGTCAAGGACATGATCGGCCTGCAGGCACTGACCGTCGGACTCATCCGCGGCCTGGTCGTCGCGGACCACCCGGTGACGGAGCTGCCGTGGCAGGCGGCGGAGCAGAGCTTCTATGCCGCCGCCGCGGACGGGCTCGACGCCGACCTCTCGTGGGTGACCGTCCACGGCGAGCGCACCGCCGACCACGGGGTCATCTTCGACGAGATATTCCGCTTTGCCCGGCTGGGACTCGAAGAACAGGGGATTCCCGAGGCCCGAATCGACGAGTATCTCGGCCCCATCGAGGACCGCTACGAGACCGGCGAGACGCCGAGTTCCTGGAAGATAGACCGGGTTCGGGCAGGCCTCGACGACGGGCTCGACCTCGACGCGGCTATCGCCGAGATGCAACGGGCGTACTTCGAGCAGTCCCGCGAGCACCACGCCTTCGCCGAGTGGCTGTGACTACGTCTCGCGCTCGGTGAACCACTCGGGCATCACCGCGGTTCCGTCACCGGTCCAGACGCGGAAGCGAAGCGTCCGGACGGTACCGCCCGCGTACCGCTCCCGGTGGTCCATCGCCCGGATGATACCGTTCGCGTCGACGTACAGCGTCGAGTCGGCCGCCACCACCGTCCGGGACCCCGGCCGCGATATAGTCGAGTCGGTCGTGTTCGCCCGTAACACGGCCACTCTGGTCCCGTTACGGGAGACCGTATCCGTCCGGTTGTAGACGAGCCCGGCGACGTACCGCTGGAGGGCGAACCGACCCGAGGCGCTGTCGACGTACGGGAGCTCCCAGCCGCCGGGGGTGACCCGTACACTCCCGTTCGCGCGGCGTTCGTAGCGGCGGCCGTCGGCCACTACCACCTCGTCGGTCGTGCCGGTCACACGCCGGACCCGGGTCCGCTTCGCGTCGTGGTCGACCCACACGTCGGTCGTCGAGAGGTTCCCGTCGATTACTAGCCGTCGGTGGTACTCCCGCGTCGACAGCGCCGCACGGTGGTCCGCGATGATGCGGCCCACCGCGGGCGTGCCGTCGACCGTCTCCGGGACCGAAAGCTCCGGTGTCGACGCCGTCGGCACGGGCGCGGGCGTGACTGCCTGGGTGTCGGCAGGCGTGTCGCCGCCGAAGACGCCGCTACAGCCGGCCAGGACGACGACGGCGAGAACGAGCGCTCGACGCACGTCCGGTCAGTCGGGCCGCAGGGAGAAGTAGTTCGAGGAAGCGGGCAGTTCGCGCCGACGGACGACCATTTATCCGGGACCCGCACTTACGAAGATGCGATGGTATCCACAGGCGATTCCGCACCCGACATCTCCGCGACACTCGCGAACGGAGAGGTAGAGGCGTTCGAACTGTCCGACCACCTGGGCGACGGGCCGGTCGTGCTCGCGTTCTTCCCCGGCGCGTTCACGCCGCCGTGTTCGAACGAGATGGTGGCGCTGCAGGACCACCTCGACGACTTCGAGGCCGCCGGCGCGACGATTCTGGGCGTCAGCGCCGACTCGGCGTTCTCGCAGAACGCCTTCCGCGA
>JBEQBH010000122.1:0-4571 GCA_041639955.1 Halobacteriales archaeon
GGATCTGGAATCAGTCGACGTGCTGTTCGCCGCGACGCCCCACGGCGTCTCGATGGAACAGATCGACGCGTTCCAGGCGGCCGCCGGCACGGTCGTGGACCTCTCGGCGGACTTCCGGCTCGATTCGGAGGCCCAGTACGACGAGTGGTACGACGGCCATTCCCGGCCCGAACTCCTCGAACAGAGCGAGTACGCCCTGCCGGAACTCAACCGCGACAACCTCGAAGGCGCGGACCTCATCGCCTCCGGCGGCTGTAACGCCACGGCGACGATTCTGGGACTGCTCCCGCTGTTCGAGGCCGACATCCTGAGCGGCGACGAGCAGGTCGTCGTCGACGTGAAGGTCGGCTCCAGCGAGGGCGGGGCCGGCGGCGGCGAGGCCTCCAGCCATCCCGAGCGCTCGGGCGTCGTCCGCCCGTACGCCCCAACGGGCCACCGCCACGAGGCCGAGATCCAGCAGTTCCTCGGCATCGACGTGTCCTTCACCGTCCACGCGGTGGACATGATCCGCGGCGCGAGCGCGACCTGCCACGTCTTCCCCGAGGGCCCGGTCTCGAAGGGCGATCTCTGGGGGGCCTACCGCGGCGAGTACGAGGACGAACCCTTCGTCGAACTCGTCGCCGGCGGCGGTGGCGTCTACCGCTACCCCGAACCGAAGTCGGTCGCGGGGACGAACCGCGCCGAGGTCGGCTTCGAACTCGACCCCGGCAACAAGCGACTGGTCGTGTTCTCGGCCATCGACAACATGATGAAGGGGTCGGCGGGCCAGGCCGTTCACGCGGCCAACGTCGCCCTCGGCATCGAAGAGACGGCGGGCCTGGAGTTCCAGGGGCTCCACCCCGTCGGCGCACCGTAACCCCTGGAGGTTGTTTTTATGACAGTAGTTATCAAAGTCGGTGGCGCTCGCGCGGTCGACCCCGCGGGGGCGCTTGCGGACGTGGCATCGTTAGTGGCCGATGGTGAGCGGGTCGTCGTGGTTCACGGCGGCTCCACCAAAGTCGACGAGACGCTCGAACGGCTCGGCGTCGAGCCCGAATACGTCGAGACGCCGTCGGGCGTCGTCGGTCGGTTCACCGACGAGACCACGATGGAGGTGTTCGAGATGGCCTTCGGCCACCTGAACACCCAGCTCGTCGCCGGCCTCCAGAGCGAGGGCGTCGACGCGGTCGGGCTCAACGGCGTCGACGGCAAACTGCTCTACGGACCGCGGAAGTCCGCAGTGCGGGTCGTCGAGGACGGCACGAAGAAGATCCGCCGCGGCGACCACTCGGGCACGATCAAACAGGTCAACGGCGACCTGCTGGACTCGCTGCTTGCGGACGGCTACACGCCCGTTGCGGCACCGCCGATGGCCGGCAAAGACGATGACGAAATCATTCCGGTCAACACCGACGCCGATCGCTCGGCCGCGGCGATTGCCGGCGAACTCGATGCGCAGTTGGTGCTTCTCACCGACGTGGAGGGCGTCTACGCGGACCCCGACGACCCGTCGACGCTCATCGAGTCGGTCGAGACGGCCGCCGACTGGGACGCCCTCGAAGCCGCCGCGGAAGGCTTCATGGGGCGGAAGATCATGGCCGCAGAGGAGGCGCTCGACGGCGGCGCATCTGAGGTCGTGGTGGCCGACGCCAACGCCGAGTCACCGATTCTCTCAGCGCTCGACGGCGGCGGGACCCACGTCTACGCCAGCGCACTCGAACAGGACACAGACCAGACAGCGACGGAGGAACAATGAGCGGATTCGTCTTCAACGAGAAACCCATCCAGATCGAACGTGGCGACGGTGCCTACGTCTACGACGACGGCGGCACAGAGTACTTAGACATGGGCGCGTCCTACGCCTGTGTCCCGCTGGGACACGGCCACCCGGCGGTCCAGAGCGCCGTCAGCGAGCAGCTAGAGAAGATCACGTACGTCCAGGCGTCGTACCCGAACGCCGAGCGGACGGCGCTGTACGACCTGCTCGCCGACACCGCGCCGGACCCCATCGACAAGACCTGGCTCTGTAACTCCGGGACCGAGGCCAACGAGGCCGCGCTGAAGTTCGCCCGGTCGGCGACGGGGAACTCCAAGATCGTCGCGACGATGCAGGGCTTCCACGGCCGGACGATGGGCGCGCTGGCGACGACGTGGAAGAACAAGTACAAGAAGCCCTACGAGCCGCTCATCGGCGACGTGGAGTTCGTTCCGTACGACGACAGCGAGGCCCTCGATGAGGCCGTCGACGAGGATACCGCTGCGTTCATCGTCGAGCCGGTCCAGGGCGAGGGCGGCATCAACCCCACCTCGGACGGCTACCTCGAAGACGCGCGGGAGATCACCGAGGACGCCGGGGCGGCGCTCATCTTCGACGAGGTCCAGACCGGGATGGGGCGGACCGGTGCGCTGTGGAACTCCCAGCGCGCCGCCGTCGCGCCGGACATGATCACCGCGGCGAAGGGGCTCGGCAACGGCCTCCCTATCGGCGCGACACTGTGCCGGGACTGGATCGCCGAGAACTACGGCTCCCACGCCTCGACGTTCTCCGGCGGGCCGGTCATCTCAGCGGCCGCCGGCGCGACGGTGTCGACCATCATCGAGGACTCGGTGCCTGGTAACGCCGCCGTGATGGGCGACTACCTCCTGACTGAACTCGAAGCGGCCATCGGCGACGACGTGCGGGACATCCGCGGCGAGGGCCTGATGATCGGTGTCGAGGTCGGCCGCGGCGCGAACGCGGCGCTGAAAGAACTCGCGTTGAACCACCAGGTGCTCGCGCTACCGGCCGGCCGCACGGTCGTGCGACTGCTCCCGCCGCTGACCATCGACGAGGCCCACGCCGACGCGGTCGTCGACGCGATGGCGGAGGTGGTGGGATGAGCGAAGCCGCGACGCGCGAGGCCGACGCAGAAGCCCGCGACCTGTTGGAAGCAATCGTTCGCACGCCGTCGGTGTCCCGCGACGAGGACGCCGCGGCCGAACGGCTGGTCGAGTTCTTTGAGGCCCACGACCGCGAGGCGTGGCTCGACGAGGTCGGTAACGTCCGCGCGCCCGCGGACGACGGCGTCCTGCTCACCTCCCACATCGACACTGTCCCGGGCGATATCCCGGTCCGCGTCGAGGAGACCGACGAAGGCGACGTGCTGTGGGGCCGCGGCAGCGTCGACGCGAAGGGGCCGCTGTGTGCGATGGCCGTCGCGGCCGTCCGCACCGGTGCCTCTTTCGTCGGCGTCGTCGGCGAGGAAGTCGACTCGAAGGGCGCCCGCTATCTGGTCGAGGACCGCGAGTCGACACCTGACGCCGTCATCAACGGTGAACCCTCCGGCTGGGAGGGTATCACGCTGGGCTATCGCGGGCTGCTGGCCGGGACCTACGTCGCGACCAGCGAGTCCGGCCACTCCTCGCGCCCGGAGAACAACGCCATTCAGGACGCCATCGACTGGTGGACGGCGGTCGACGACGAGTTCGCCACGGACGAGTGGCATCCCGTCTTCGAGCGCGTCACGTGCAAGCCCGTCGAATTCGACGGCGGCGCTTCGACTGACGGGCTCTCTGTCGAGGCGACGATGGACGTCCAACTGCGGGTTCCGCCGGAGTACAGCACCGACGAGATTCGGGAAATTGCCGACGGATTTCTGGAGAACGGCACGGTCAACTGGGACGACAAAGTCGAACCGGTGATGCAGAGCCCCCGGACCTCGGCCGCGCGAGCGTTCCGGGCCGCAATTCGGCAGGCGGGCGGCGAGCCCACGCTGCTTCGCAAGACCGGCACCAGCGACATGAACGTCTACGCGAAAGCGTGGGACTGCCCGATGGTGACCTACGGTCCCGGCGACTCCGACCTTGACCACGCACCGAACGAGCACCTCCCGCTCGACGAATACGACCGCTCCGTCGCGGTGCTGGAAACCGCGACCGAACGCCTGCTGGAGGACTGACATGGACATACTCGATGTCGACGACCTCACGACTGACGAACTGGCGACCGTCCTCGACCGCGCCGCGGCCATCAAGGCCGACCACGGCGAGGGGAGTCCGAGCGACCTGCTGGACCAGCAGACGCTCGGCATGATATTCGAGAAGCCGTCGACGCGAACCCGAGTCTCCTTCGAGACGGGGATGACGCAACTGGGCGGCCACGCCGTGTTCCTCGGCCCCGACGACATCCACCTGGGCCACGGTGAACCGGTCAAGGACACCGCCCGCGCGCTCGGGCGCTACGTCGATTTCATCATGGCCCGCGTGTTCGACCACGCGGACGCCGAGGAACTGGCCGAGTACGCCGAGGTCCCAGTCATCAACGGCCTCACGGACGACGCCCACCCCTGCCAGACGCTCGCCGACCTGCTGACCATTCGCGAGCGGTTCGGCGACTTCGAGGACGTGTCCGTGGCGTGGGTCGGCGACGGAAACAACGTCTGCCAGTCCTTCGTTATCGGCGCGGCGATGGTCGGCCTCGACCTCACCGTCGCCACGCCGGAGGGCTACGGCATCTCCGAGGATGTGGCCGACCGCGCCGCCGCCTTCGGCAACGTCCCAGAGACCACCCACGACCCTGACGCTGCCGTCGCCGACGCCGACGTGGTGTACTC
>JBEQBH010000123.1:0-4560 GCA_041639955.1 Halobacteriales archaeon
CCTTCCTGGTAGCCGTGACGGTCCTCCCCCCGAACTTCGCCGCGGTGGTCCGGTCCGGCGACGTCATCGATACGCTGTTTTCCGCGATGATTACCGCCATCGTCACCGGCTCGACGCTCGTCGTCTCCATCGGTCAGCTCGTCATCTCCCAGGAGGACGGCCCGCTCGGGGACCAGCGCCAGCGGATGAGCGACACCCTCGATTTCCGGGGGTACACTCGCGAACTCCTCGGCCACACGACGCCCGCCGACCCCTCGGGGTTCCTCGGCAGTATCGTCGACCTGACAGCCGAACGAACCCGCACACTCCGCGAGGGGCTCCTTGCCAACAGCGACGAACAGCTCCGCACGGAAGTCGAGGAGTTCACCGAGAGCGTCATCAGGAACGCCATGGAGGTGTCCGCCCAGCTGGAGGGCGCTTCCTTCGGGACGTTCGAGGTGCTGTCTGCCGCGCTGAACTTCAACTACAGCTGGAAGCTCTACCAGGTCGACCGCATCAGCAACGAACACGCCGACGCCCTAGACGAGACCGACCGCGAGCGCCTCGAGGAGCTGAAGGCGACGCTCGCAATGTTCGGCCCCGCACGCGAACACATCAAGACGCTGTACTTCCAGTGGGAGCTCATCACGTTCTCGCAGCTGACGCTGTACACCGCCGTCCCCGCGCTCGTCGTCGCCGGCGTCATGATGGCCACCGTCGACGCGACGACCGTCACCGGTCACACGCTCGGCGTCGACAACCTCACCTGGGTCGTCGGGGCCGCCTTCGCCTTTACGCTCACTCCCTTCCTGCTCTTTGTCGCGTATCTGCTCCGCATTCTGACGGTCGCGAAACGGACGCTGGCTATCGGCCCGCTGATTCTCCGGGAGTCACAGCGATAGCCCACCGAGGGGAATCTTATCCCTGTCACCTGAACACGCTCGTATGCCCATCCAGGTAGAGACGACCGACCGACTCGACACCGTCGACATCACCGCCGAAGTCGAGGCCGCGGTCCCGGCCGACCTCGAACGCGGGCTCTGTACCGTCTTCGTCCAGCACACCACCGCCGGCGTCGTCGTCAACGAGGCCGAACAGCGGCTGCTCGGCGACATCGAGACGTATCTCGGGGATATCGTACCGGACGAAGATGGCTACGCCCACGACGCCCTCGACGACAACGCCGACTCGCATCTCCGAGCGCTGTTACTCGACGAGAGCGTCACGGTGCCGGTCAGGGACGGCGCGCTCGCGCTCGGGACCTGGCAGTCCGTGTTGCTCATCGACTGTGACGGCCCGCGGACGCGTTCGGTGACGGTGACCTGTACGTCGTAGCTAGCGGTGTGGGCCGGCCCGGGCGAACGCGCCCCACTACGCTTAACTGTTGGCGATACGACACAAACGGCATGGTACCTTCACCGGCGGCGAACGGCCTCCCAGCGACGCTACACGAGGGTGACGTGGCTCTGGGAATTCTCGACAACACGTACAGTCCGACGGTTATGGAGTTCTGTGGCGAACTCGGGCTCGACTTCGTGTGGCTGGACCTCGAACACGGCGGGCCGGACCCGTGGCACGCGGGCAGCCTCGAACGCCTGCTTCTCGCGGCCGAACGGACGGGTATCGACCCGCTCGTTCGCCTCCCGGATACGGACCCGACACTCGTCCGGAAGGCGCTGGACCTCGGCGTCAGGAACGTCTTTCTCCCGCGCGTCGAGAGCGCCGAGGAGGTCCGACGGGCGGTCCGATCCGCACGATACCGGTACGACGACGGGCCGGGCAAGCGCGGCCTCGCGGCACCGCGGGCCAGACGCTGGGGGCTCGCGGAGGACTACGTCGAGCGGGAGGACGACCAGACGCTCGTCGGCGCGACGATAGAGACCTCCGAGTCCGTCGCCGCAATCGACGAAATTCTCGACGTCCCGGAACTGGGATTCGTCTTCATCGGTCCGCTCGACCTGTCGGTGTCGCTCGGTCATCCGGGCGAACTCGACCATCCGGCGGTCGAGGAAGCCGTCGAGACGGTCCGTTCGGCCGCCGTCGACGCGGGCGTCCCCGTCGGTGGCCTCGGCTTCGGGATGGACGACGTCAACGAGAAGGCCGCGAACGGCTACCAGATTCTCCATCTCGGCAGCACGACCGGGGCGCTCCAGCAGGTTATCAGCGGCTGGCTCGACGGGTTCGAGGGCGAGCGCTCGACGTGAGCGCAGGCGTTCGACGAGTGCCTGTTACCCGCCCCGTCGATGGCTGGGCGCAGTCGTCCCGGGCGCCGCTCATCGGTCTGTCTCGAGCGGTAGATCGCCAAGCCGACGGTCGATCGAGTCCAGGAGCCCAACTGCCAGTGGCTTGCCCCGCTGGGCGTGTCGACGAGCCTCAGCAGTCTCTGTCGCATTGGCCAGTGGGACGAGTCGGACGTCGGTTCCACTTGGCCCGATCCGGATATCCAACATCGCCTGCGGGTATGAGCAAACCGCCGGCGCGACCACCTCTTTTGGGCCCCGGTGGTCGAGGACGGCGGGCACGTGATGGTGGCCACTCAGGACGAGCGCCACGTCGTTTGCGGCCAGTATCTCTCTTGTCTCTCTCGCGTCGTCGACCGGGAAGTTCGCCCATTTCCCGCCGGGGTTCTCCGGCAGCGAGCCGAGGTTGTGATGCATCACGACGACAGGATGTTCGAGCCCCGGAAGCGTATCGCTGAGCCACCGGCGGGTGACTGGGCCCACCCGACCGCCCCACGTCTCTCGGAGCGCTTCGGTCTCGCCTGTCGCCGTATCGATGCCGACGAGGGTCACCCGCCCGACATCCCAGGTGAACGGGAGTCCGGGCGTATAGCGTTCTTCGAAGGCCGATACCGGTCGTCCCTCGTGGTCATCGAATGCCTTCGGAACGTCGTGGTTCCCCGGAACGGCGACCCACGGCGCGTCCAGCTCTGAGAGCCCACTCTCGACAGTCTCGAAACTGTCAGCCCGACCGTCCCCGGTGAGGTCGCCGAGAAGGACAGCCATATCACAGCTGTTGGCGTGTTTGAGGGCACGTTCGAACCGCGCTTCGCTCCGGTGGGCGACCTTCCACGTCCCGGTATCGTCAGTCACGTGGGGGTCAGCGATGACGGCGAGGCGGTGGCGTGTCTCCGTCCGTGGGCGGGCCAGCCGAGCGAGCAGCGGTCCGGCGGTGGTGTGGTCGGTCACTGGGTGAGGACGTGGAGGCGGTCGCGGTCGACCGAAAGAGACACTTGGCTCTTTTCGGGAGCCTGCCCGGGGTCGAACCGAAGCGTCAGCTCCTGTCCGTCCGGCGTTCGGGCTATCGCCCGGACGTGTTCGCCCACGTAGAAGCGGTTCTCTATCGTCGCCTCGACCGGCCCCCCATCGAGCGCGAACGCTTCGGGGCGGGCGACCACTGTGACGTTGCCGTCCGGCGTCCCATCCGGCGCGTCGAGGCGTGCGTGGCCGAGATCGAGCGTCCCGTCCCGGACCGTCGCGGGAATCCGGTTCGAGGTCCCGACGAAGTCCGCGACGAACTCGTTTGCGGGCCGTTCGTACACCGCTGTCGGCGTGCCGATCTGTTCGACGTCGCCGTCGTTCATCACGACGAGTCGGTCACACATCTCCATCGCCTGTTCCTGGTCGTGTGTGACATACAGCGTCGTCACGCCGAGGTCGTCCAGCAAAGCGCCGAGTTCGGTCCGGAGGGTCTGTTTCAGTTTCGCGTCCAGCCCGGTCATCGGCTCGTCGAGCAGGAGGAGCCGCGGCTCGATAGCGAGTGCCCGCGCCAGCCCGACACGCTGCTGTTGGCCGCCCGAGAGCGTCTGTGGGTCGCGGTCGGCTAACTCACCGATATCGAGCATCTCGAGGAGTTCCTCGGCACGGTCCCGACGCTCCGCCTTGCCCACGCCGTGCATCTTCGGCCCGAAGGTAACGTTTTGCAGGACGCTCATGTTGTTAAACAGGGCGTAGGACTGGAAGACGAGGCCGACGTTCCGGTCCTCCGGTGGGACGTGTGTGACGTCGTCGCCGTCGTACTGTATCGTCCCCTCGGTCGCGGTTTCGAAGCCGGCGATGAGCCGGAGTAGCGTCGTCTTCCCACAGCCGGACGGACCGACGACGCCCATCCGTTCACCGTCGTCTATCGTCAACGAGACGTCGTCGACAGCGAGCGTTTCGTCGTAGCGTTTCGTGAGGTGTTGCAGTGTGACGGTCGTCATGGGTCAGGTCCTCCGGATCGTGCCGCGGTTCCCGACTATCTGGAGCGAGATAGTCACGAGGGCGATCAACAGGAAAAACACCGAGACCGCCGCGGACGCGTTCAGGAACGAGGCGTTGGTGATGTTGTTGAACAGGAAAATAGAGAGCGGCGGTGTCCCGCGCGAGTAGACGATGTAGGAGAAGTTGAACTCCGCCGCGGCGAGCGTCCACGAAATTATGGAGCCGGCAACGATACCGGCTTTCGCGTTCGGCACGATGACAGTAAGGAACGTCCGCGGCCAGGACGCACCGAGTGCGCGTGCGCTCTCCTCTAACTGCTGGAGGTCCATCGACTGGAAACTCGACTGTACGGCCATGACCATGTACGGCGCTTTCAGCA
>JBEQBH010000124.1:0-4496 GCA_041639955.1 Halobacteriales archaeon
CTGTGGCCCAGGGGACTGACGGATATGCCGAATCATCCCTTTCTGTTTGAGCTCCTGTGTACAGGGCCGACAGAGGTTGACCTGAGCACACTCGTCCCCGGCGGGGTTGATGCAGGGGTCGGTACAGCGGAGACAGTTGTAGTGGGTGTAGTTCGACCACTCCGTCATCGGCGGTCACCTCGCTGGAGAGGGTCAGCTCCGTCCTCGACGAGACGACTCGCCGGAACGAACGCACAGGGTTCGAACGGCCACTTCTGGCGGCGTCGCTGTTCGATGACAAGGCGGAGCTTCTTGAGGGGCTTCGCAGGGGACTCAGAGCTATTTAAAGAGCGGGTTAATTTCAGCCGTAGCTCGGACGGGATTTGATTAGACGCACACCTGAGCGTACAGGTGTCGGCATCTGTGAAAACGTTGAGTGGGACCGCCGAGATTCGAACTCAGGTCCGACGGACCCCATCCGCCGAGGATACCGCTACCCCACGGTCCCGTGATTTGGTGGAGGAGGGTTCGTTAATTAAGGGTGTCGTTTCGAGACCGCCATGTGTCAGACCAACACCCGCTCGGGCGTGACGACGGTCCCCGTCTCGGCGCCGGGCTCGCCGACCAGTGTCCCCAGCGAGACGGCTGTCCCGTCGGGCGTGTAGCAGGCGACGAGGTCGCCCTGCGTCGGGGGGTTGTCCCCCGTTTCGGCCGGCGCGGCCTCGATGACGCCCGGTGCGTACACCGGCGCGCCGTCGGCGACGGCCTCGGCGGCGCTGGGTGCGATGGTGATCCGGGGCAGGTGGGTCAGGGCGCGTTCGGCCGGCTTGACAAACTCGCGGAGGGAACGCTCGTCGCCGTCCTCGGCAAACGCCAGCGCGTCGATGAGGTCGTGCATCGAGACGAACGAGCGGTCGTCGAACTGGCCGGTGGCGGTCCGGCGCAGGTCGCCCATGTGGGCGCCGGTGCCAAGCGCCAGCCCGATGTCGTGACAGAGCTTGCGGATGTACGTGCCCGAGGCACAGCGGACCCGCAGCAGGGCGCGCCGGTCGTCCCGCTCCAGCACGTCGAGGTCGTGAATCCGGCGGGTTCGGAGCTGTCGTTTCACAGCGCTTTTCCGCGGTGGCTTCTGGTAGATGTCGCCCTCGAACTCGGCGACCACGCTGTCGAAGTCCGGCGGGGCGCGGTCGTGCAGTTCCAGCACGGCGACGTACTCCTTGACTGCGTCGTCGAAGATGCGTGCCGCGCGGGCGGCGTCCCCGAGCAGGACGGGGAGACAGCCGGTCACCTTGGGGTCGAGCGTCCCGCCATGGGCGATGCGGTCCTGGCCGGTGGCGTCGCGGACCCACGCGGCGACCTGGTGGGCCGAGGGACCGGGCGGTTTGTCGAGGTTGACGACGCCGAAGGCGAGCAGGTCGTCGACGCTTCGCTCGTCGGGCGGGGCACGGACCATCAGAACTCGTAGCGGATGCCCTCGACGGGGGCCTGGCCCTCGTCAGCGTCAGCGTCGAAGGAGTCGACAGCGTGTAACGCGATGCTCAGGGTCCCCGGCGGGTCCCAGCGGGCCGTGTTGATGGCGAGGTCGTAAATCGAGAGGTCGTCGAAGTCGATGTCGTAGTACTCGCGGTAGCGCTGGGACTCGCTCGCGCCGCGTTCCTCGGTCTCCGTGTGGGCCTGTTCGAAGGGCTTGTTCTCCCGCTGGGCGATGCGGTCGGCGCGGACGTCGAGGGGCGCGGTGAGCCAGAGCTTGATGTCGGCGTGGTCGCCGGCCATCCAGCCGGCGAGCCGCGACTCCAGGACGACATCGTCGCGCTCGGCGGCGATGTCGCGCAGGCGCCGGTCGAGGTCGCGGTCTATCTGGTCGTCTTCCTCGGCGGCCTTGTTCAGCTCCAGGGGCGTCATCCCACGCTCCTCGGCGAGCGAGCGGAAGATGTCGCCGCCGGAGACGTGCTCGTAATCCAGCGCGTCGGCCAGGCTCCGGGCGAGCGTGCTCTTCCCGCTGCCCGCGGGGCCGGAGACGGTAATCAACATGGTGGACATCCGGGGCTACCGATAAAAGGAGTTGTGTCTTGGCGTTGCCGGAAGACGGACTACGGGCGAGTTGACAGCGACGGTGTGGGCGAAAAGCGCGATTCGCCGGGAGAACGTGTGACCGCGGTTAGCTGGCGGTAGGCGAGGTCTGAACGTCCAGCGCTTTCCGGATGACCTGGGTGAAAGAGAGCGAACACAGGAAGTACCAGACGATCCAGGCCTGCATGGGGCCGACGAGCCCCTGGCGCCAGGTCTCGACCTCGCCAAACAGCGGCAGCGTGATGACCGGCGAGGCGATGGTCAGCCCGGGCCCGAAGACCATCCAGTATATCCAGAGGAACACGGGGATGTTGATGAGCATGATCCAGACCATCGGGCGGAACTGCTGTTTGAACATGCCGAGCTGGTCCGTCATCAGCTCCATCTGCTCCTCTTCGATGCGTTCCAGGGCCTCGTCGTCGCCCCGCTCTTTGGCCTTTTCGCGGCGTTCCTTGATTTTCTCCATCTTCTCCTGGTGGTCGCCCATCCCCGACATGTCCATCATGTTGTCCTGGAGAATCGAGGAGGTCGCCCCGGTGAAGACGGCCAGGACGAGGATGAGGACGTAGAAGGGAAGCACCTCGGCCAGCGGACCGAGCGCGATGTCGATGGTCCCGCCGATGGCGTTCCGGATGGAGTTGATGGAGTAGCCGGCGAAGAGACCGACAGTACCGAGCGCGGCCAGTTTGTCCCACTGGCTCCACCCCTCGTCGTCGCCCTCCTCGGGTTCGGCGTCGGTCTCTGCCAGCGCGTCCCGGACGGCTTCCGGGTCCTCGATGACGAACCCGGCGCCGTCGGCGTCGATGAGCAGGCCGGACTCGATGAGCCGTCCCCACTCGCCGCTACTCATGTCGTCGCTGACATCGCTCCAGGTGACTGTCCCCTTCTCCTCGGCGACATCGAGCACCCGTTCCAGCGCGTCGGTGAGTGCTTCACCGTCGTCAGCGAGTCGCTCTACTTTCGGCGCGGTTCGTGCCATTGTGGAAGGGAAGGCAGCGACGACTTATCAACGTTTATTCTGCGTGCGCGGCGACCGCCTCGTCGATGTCCGCCCAGACCTCGTCGGGCGACTGCTCGCCGTCGATGGCGACGAAGCCGTCGTGGTCCGCGTAGTGTTCGACGACGGGAGCGGTGTTCTCGTCGAAGACGTCGAGCCGGTTGCGGACGGACTCCTCGTTGTCGTCTTCGCGCTGGATGAGCTCGCCGCCACACTCGTCACACACGCCCTCGGTCTCGGGCTGGTTGAACTCGACGTGGTAGTTCGTACCACAGTCGTCACAGACCCGGCGACCGGTGAGTCGGTCTACGAGCTCTTCGCGGGAGACGTCCAGCGAGAGGATGACGTCGAGGTCGGTCATCCCTTCGAGTTCCTCGGCCTGGTCTAAGTTCCGGGGGTAGCCGTCCAGGACGAAGCCGTCGGCGGAGTTCAGGGCCTCGTCGACGATGGCGTTGACGACGGCGTCTGGAACCAGATCGCCCGCTTCCATGTACTCGCGGGGCGTGTCGTACTCCGTGTCCATGTCGGAGATGTCCATGTCCTTGTTCGAACGGAGCGCATCGCCGGTGGTGATGTGTTCCACGTCGTACTCGTCGGCGATGTTCGCGCTCTGTGTCCCTTTCCCTGCTCCCGGCGGACCGAGAATCAGGAGTCGTGGCTGCGACATGTTCGCGAGTTCCAGCGGCGAGGTTAAAGTATTATCCAAACGCCGGCGGATACATGGGCAGGTCTGACCCTCACCCAAATCCGTAAATCCGCCCCGGCCCTGAACTCGCTATGCTCGAACCCGGCGACCCTGCCCCGGAAGTCAGCGCGCAGAACCAGTACGGCGAAACGGTGACGCCCGACTTCGGCGGGCCGACGGTGGTGTATTTCTACCCCGAGGACTTCACCGAGGGGTGTACCATCGAGGCACGGGACTTCCAGGAGACGATGCCGAAGTTCCGCGAGGGCGGTATCGCGGTGTACGGCGTCTCGATGGACACAGTCGAGAGCCACGAGGAGTTCGCCGAGGAGATGGGCGTCCTCTACGACCTGCTGGCCGACCCCGACGGCGAAATCGGCGAGTCGTTCGGTCTCGATACGAGCAGCGGTCGCGTCGACCGCTACACGTTCGTACTGGCCGACGGCGAAGTCAAGCGCGTCTACGACCCCGACCGCTACGACCCCGAAGGCCACGCCGAGGACGTACTGCTGGAGACGCGCAACGAGTTCGTCCAGGGCGGTTGAGTCGGGACGGCGAGCCTCGACCGGTAGCCGCCCGCTCCGGAAGGGGTTCGCGACCGCTCCGTCGGTTCGACCCGACGCGGCCACTGGCTGCCGGGGGAGACTGCCGTCAGTAAATCCGGGCACCCTGACCGATACGGCTCTGGTAGGCACGCGCGTCGACGCCGCGTTCGCCGAACGTGTCGAGCATCGCGCTCGCAATCTCGCGCTGGGACCCCTCGTA
>JBEQBH010000125.1:0-4465 GCA_041639955.1 Halobacteriales archaeon
CTCCAGCTCCTCGCGGGTCGCGTCGAACAGGTCCGTGGCGATACCTTCGCCGCGGTGAGCGGGGTCGACGTGGAGCCACAGCAGTGAGGCCGTGTTGGCCGCGGCGACGACGCTCTCGGAGAAGGCGACGACCTGGCCCGCCCGGTCGGCGACGAGCAACACGTGATCGGGGTCATCGAGCATTGTCGCCAGTCGGTCCTCGTCGTACCACTCTTCGATAGCGCTGGTGATAGCCTGCGGTTCCAGCGAGTACGATGCCCCAAGCGACCGCCGCGCGACGTCCCGGATAGCGGGGCTGTCGGACGGCCTGGCGCGTCGAAGCTCCATACGTCCCCCTCGTCACGGACCAACATAAACCTACAGTCCAGCTGACCGGTCAGCCAGGCGGTCGGTCGTCAGCCGTGACAGCTCCGCGACCGAGTACTTCGAAGGAAAGCTTATAATCCTGGACGTATGAGCTACGAATACACATGGAGGTTGATTATCACGCATAGATGGGGAGGATAACTGTCTAAAATACAGAGACACGTCATGCCGGCCGATGCCTGCCGAGGTGGCCACCTAGCGTCCCACGCGACGCCGGACCGGAGTTGGTCCCCGCTCGGGATGGACGCTCGCTCAACCATGTCGCCACTCTCGGCACCGCTGTTTTCCGTACGTCCGTTCGGATTCGTGACCGCTGAGGGTGTCGTAACGCTAAAGAGTCGAACGGACCTTCGTATCTGTAAGATGAATATCGGAACCTATCGCCGGAGGTGTCGCTGTGGGCGTCGAGATTAGGGAGTCACCAGTCTCGGACGATGCCTTCGACGCGATGCGGGAGTTCGTCCACGACTACCTGGCTGCCAGTGTCGAAAACGAGGACGAGGGCGGCCGGATGCGTTGGTACCCCTGGCACTCCGCGGAGTACCGGTTCAACCATATTCTCAACGTCGTCGACATCTCGACGACTATCGCGGAGAATGAGGGGGCGAACGTCGACGTCACACGGGTGGCAGCCCTGTTCCACGACATCGCGAAACTGGAGGCCGAACAGGACGTCCACGCCGAAGCCGGCGCCCGCATCGCACGGGAGTACCTCGAGGCCCACGGTGACTACCCCGAGTCGTTCGTCGACCAGGTGTGTCGGTCGGTCGAGGAACACTCCTACCAGGGGGACCTCTCGGACCTCCCCCTCGAGACGCAGTGTCTCATCGAGGCCGACATTCTCGACAAGGTCGGTGCCAACGGGACGGCGCTGATGCTACTGCGGATGGGGTATGAGTCTCGGACCCACATGGACGCTGCGGAGATGGTCGACCGCGTCATCGAGCGCGGCGAGGACGCAAGCGAGCGCGTCGAGAGCGACACCGCCGAGTCACTCGTCCACCAGCGACTCAAACGCACTCGGTGGTTCCAGGAGTGGCTGGAGATGGAGGTCACCGAAATGGAGGCCGAGGAGAGCCTCGACGACGTCGCGACCGGCATGGGCGACTCCGATTAGGCGAACACCGCTTCTCGAAGAAAGAGCAGCCCGGAAACCGCCAAGATTGCGGCGCTGGCCCACGCGACCGTCGGCGCCAGCCGTTCGACGCGCCGCCTGGCCGCGACGATAGCCGCCGGAAACCCCGTTATCCACACCGCGATACCGCCGAACAGCCCCGCTAACAGGGCCGGATGGCCCGTCCGAACGACGAACAGGCCCGCGAGATCGCTCCCGACGCCGGGGAACTGCGAGAGGATGTCGACGGTCCCGGGCTGGAGGAGGCCGACGCCGACGGTGAGCCAGAACACCACCTGATAGGGGTTCGTCAGCGCCAGTACCAGCGCCTTCCGGAAGCCGTGGCTCTCGTCGGTCGGGGCCTCGACGTCCATCGACGACAGGGCGGTCGCGTCTTCGACTGCGCCGTACGCGAACCAGCACATCAGGAGCCCGCCGGCACCGACCATGAGCCGCTGGAGCCCGGGTGTCTCGGTGACGACCGTCGCGACGCCGAAAAGCGAGAGCAACAGGAAACACAGGTCCGCGACCATCGCGCCAAGACCCGCAAACAGCCCCGCGCGCCACCCGCGGAGCGCGCTCTCCTCGGCGATGACTGCGTTCATCGGCCCAGGGGGTGCGGCCAGTGCGAGACCGAAGACGACGCCGCCAAGCACTGTCGGGAGCAAAGCGAGCGGTCCCGTAGATTGAAAGAGCGGATAGAGATGCATCTACTGTCGGTGAAAAACGCAGAAACAAAGAACCGCCGATTACAGCTTGCCGGCCTTCTGCAGCTTCATCAGGTCCTCGGTGTCGAGGGTTTCGCCTTCCTTGAACTTCTGGTAGATCTCCTCGGCCTCCTCGCGGGCGGCCTCCTGTTTCTCCTCGCGCTGGCTGCGCTCTTCCTGCTCCTCTTTCTTGTCGAGCTCGCGCAGGCGCTTCTGGACGCGGACGAAGTCCTCGTGGTGCTGGTCGGCCGCTTCCTGGGCCTCGACGAACTCCTCGTGTTTCTCGTCGGCCTCGTCACGGATCTCGTCGGCCTCGCGGTAGGCCTCGATCATCTCGTTGTGGTGTTTCTGGGCCTCGTCGGCCAGCTCCGTGACCTTCTGGTGGTGCTTCGAAGCCTCCGAGCGGACCTCTTCGGCCTCCTCCTTGAGCCCTTCGAGGTCACCGCTCTCGTCGAGCTTCTCCTTCTTGCTCTGGAGCTTCTCGCGTTTGTCCTCGATTTTCTCGATGAGCTCTTTCTCGTCCTCGGAGGAGAGTACCTCGGTCTGCTGCTTGAACTCGAGGTCCTCGATCTCCTCGGTGAGCTCGTCGACGGACTTGCCCTCGTCGAGTTCGAGGTCGTTTTTGACCTTGTCGACCTTGTCGAACAGCTCGTTGGCCTCGGCGTTGAGCTCGTTGCGCTTGTCCTTGTGCTCTTGGACCTGCTCGTTGAGCTCGTCGCGCTTCTCGCGGTGTTCCTGGGCCTCGTCGACCTTCTCGCGGGTCTTCGCGTTCAGGTCGTCGCGGGCGCTGGCCCGCTCGGAGGCCATCTGGTTGAGCTCGTTGCGCCGGTCGCGGAGCTGCCCGGCGAGTTTGATGAGCTCGCCTTTCGATTTGTTCTCTAGGTCCTCTTCTGTTACTGTAACGTTCTTTGATTCGTCTATCGAGTCTGCCATTGTTGAAACCTCTATGCCATCACCGCTCTCGGGCAGGCAAGGCTATCGCTGTGGAGAGGCTGGCACCAATAACAAGGGTTCCCTCTCATGTTGGGCGCGGAGCGATACTGCCTGAACGCGAAAGCGTTCTGGTATCAATTACTATCGTCGGACAGGGTTTAAATATTGTGGTACAAATGATACCGTGGCTCCCCCTCACACACCCGTCTACGGGCACGTGAGCGGATGCCACGGGTTCGGGGTCGGTTATATATCCTCGCCGATGCGGTACTCGTTTTTCACCGTCCGGCCGTCGGTGCTGGCGGCCAAGGTCAGCTCGTCACCGGCGGCCAGTGTCAGCGACCCGACCGTGACACGGCCGAAGCTCTCGATGGTCCGCTCCGCCTGTTGCCGTTCGCCGTTGTGGTCCCACTCGACGGTGACCGGCGCCTCCGAGGGGCGGTCGTGACAGACGACGATATCGCTGCCACCGGGCGTCGGGTCCGAGAGGAACACCTGCGTGGGCTGGTAGCTGTCGGCCAGCGTCCCGTAGGCCCGTTTCTCGGTGCCGTCCTCGGCGAGAACGCCCATCCCGGTCGCTCCCACGTCCCGGAGGCTATCCAGTACGACGATATCGCTCCCGCGCTGGCGAAGCGCCTCGCCGACGGCCTGGACGATGCGGGCCTGGAACGCCTGTGGCCCGGCGGTGTCACTGTCGTGGTATGCCCTGTCGGACCCGCTCTCGCTGGCGCCAAAGCCCGCGACCACGTCGCCGACGCCGTAGCGGCCACAGAGCCACGCCAGGTCCGCGACCGACCCGTGCCGCCAGCCGGGATACAGCGTGACGGCGTCGGGGTCGATACCAGGGGGGCCGACGACCGGGAAGGCAGGAACGCTCTCGACTCGCTCGGCCACTGCCTCGGCGGGCGCCTCGTTGTAGCTGGCCCGCCAGGCCCGGAAACGATAGCGGAGCCGGTCGAGCGTACCCGACCCTAGCCCGTCGGCGTACGGCGCGACGGGCTCGTCGTGGACCGCGACACAGGCCAGGCAGGGGTGGTGGCCGATGTCGCTGAGGAAGGTGTCGGCCAGTTCGCGCCCCCGGTCCATGTCGAAGCCGCCGGGGCCGGTAAGCGGGAGGTCCTGCCAGAGGAGCACGCCGAGTTCGTCACAGGCCTCGGCGACCGCCGGCGGGACGCCCTGCGCTCGCACGCGAACGAGGTTGGCGTTCGCCGCGACGGCCCGCTCTACGTCCTCGACGGTCGGGTCGAGTAACGCCACCCCGCGGGCACGGACCCGTTCACCGTTGAGGCTGAGGCCGTCGTCGTAGCTGACCGCGCGCAGCCCCGTCGTCAGCGAGCGCTCGGCG
>JBEQBH010000126.1:0-4450 GCA_041639955.1 Halobacteriales archaeon
GGAGTCGGTTATCAGCCGCGAGAGGATACCCTGCTCGGTCGCGCCCAGCACGACCATCGTGTGGTCGGCCGCTTCCCGTTCGATGGCCGTCTCGATATCGCCCGAATCGTCGACGATGCGGGCGGCGTCCCCGAGGTCGTGGTCCTCGGCCCACTCGGCGAGGAACGTCTCGCCCGCCTCGCGCTCGTCGGGGCCGACGACGTGGAGGAGGGTTATCTCCGAGCCGACGGCGCGTTCGAGCGCGCGCGCGACATCCGCACTCAGGTCCGAGGCCGGCCCGCCCGCGGTCGGGACGAGGATGCGGGAGCTGTCGCCGCCGCGGTCCTTGACCACCAGGAAGTCCGAGGGAATCTGGTTCGTGAGTTCGGCCAGCGGCCGTTCGGCGCGGGCGCTCGCCCACAGCCCGTTCTCCTCCCAGTTCATCAGGACGAGGTCGGGGCGGGTGCGGGTCGCCCGGTCGAACACCTCCTCGAAAGAGCGGTGTGAGACGATAGTTGAGGTCTCGAAGGCGACGTCGTGTCGCTCGCCGATGCGTTCGATGTCGGTCAGTTGGTTCGAAGACTCCTCGACGACGCGGTTCCGTTGTTCGCGGTCGGCAGCGGCACTGCTCTGTTCGGGCGCCTGGACGACGTGTGCGACGTGGACCGTCCCCTTCTCGCGGGTGCTCGCGAGCGCGCAGGCCAGTTCGACCAGGCCCGACTCGGTGCGGGGGTTGGCGATTGGGACGAGGATACGGTACGATTCGGGGTCACGGACGAACTCCTCGACCGTGTCGACGAGGGGAACGTACGACCGGCCGGCGAGGTTGCCAAGCAGCCACTCCCGGACGGAGAGCCGGCGGACGTGTTCGAACCGTGCGGTCGCCAGTCGGTCCTCCGTGGTCTGGTAGTAGTTGACGATGGTGACCAGCACGACGCCGCCGATGGTGTTGCCCAGCATCACAGGGATGATGAAGTCGGTCATCGCCAGCAACAGCGGTAGGTCGCCGGTGAGCATCAGGAACGTCGCCTCCGTGAAGGAGACGACCACGTGAAAGAGGTTCGCGAGCGGAATCGTGAGGAAGGCGATGTACACCACGAGTAGCCGGGTGACCGTGTCCCGGGCGGCGAAGTTCATCCAGACGACGCCGGCGACGATGAGCCCTGCGAAGGCCCCCTTGAAAAACAGCTCCCACTGGCTGGTCTCGTAGACGCCTTTGGCGGCGAGGTCGGCCGCGACGGCGGCGGCCTCGGGGCTGAACACGCCGCCGTAGGCCAGCACGACGGCGCCGATAGCCCCGCCGGCGAAGTTGCCAGCCGCGACGATGCCCCAGTGGCGCAACAGCGCCGGAATCGACGCCAGCCGCTCCAGTGTCAGGGCGACCGGCGGGAGCGTGTTCTCGGTGTAGAGCTGGTATCCCCCGATGATGATGTAGATGAAGCCGATGGGGTACAACAGCGCCGCCGCGATGGAGCTGTCCGTCTTCGGGTACATCGAGGCGTAGACGAGCAGCGTGATGGTGATAGCGAAGCCGCCGGCGAGCGCGCTGAAGAACAGCTCGCGGACCCCGGAGGTTATCTCGTGGTCGGCGTCGGCGACGATGCGCTGGAACACCTCGTCGGAAGAGAACTTGTCGGGCACGACCTCACCCGTGACAGGGACCTCCCGGTCGCCGTCGTCGGAATCGCCCGCGGACCCAGACGGGCCATGTGAGTCAGCCATTAGGCGGTCATCATCCACCGGGGCCAAGAAGTTTGGTTTTTCAGCCGATACCGCCGGCCACCGCTCACTGACCAGCGGCGTCGACCGGCTCGACCACCACGGTCGAGATACGGGCTCCGTCGACGGTATCGACTTCGATGCGGTAGCCGGCGGCCTCGACGCTGTCGCCCTGCTCCGGTATCTCGCCCAGCCGGGCAAGCACCAGCCCACCGATGGTCTCGACGCCGTCGCTCTCGAAGGCCGACCCCAGCTCCTCGTTAACGGTCGTGAGGGGGACGCCCCCGTCGATGTCGTACCGCCCGTCGCCGACCTTGCGGACCGAGTGCTCGCGCTCGGCGACGTCGAAGCCGTCCCTGAGGTCGCCGACGACAGCCTCGACGACGTCCTCGATGGTGACGATACCGTCGAAAGAGCCCCACTCGTCGATGACCGCGGCCATCTGCTGGTGTTCCTCACGGAACTGCAACAGGATGTCGTCGGCGGTGGCCGTCTCCGGGACCATGAGGAGACCCCGTGCCAGTTCCGTAGCCGTGGTCGCCTCCGCGTCGCCGGTCTCGAGGGCACGGAGCACGTCCTTGACATCGATGAAGCCGACGATTTCGTCCTGGTCGCCGTCGCTGACGACCGGGTAGCGGGTGTGGCCGGCCGAGAGAACAGTCTCGCGAATCTCGGTCAGCGACGCGTCTGCGGGGATAGCCACTACGTCAGGCCGCGGGACCATCACGGTCTGGACCGTGGTGTCGTTGAGGTCGAAGACGCGTTCTATCATCTCGACCTCGGCCGTCTCGACGTGGCCCTCCTCGCTAGAGCGGGCCAGCACGCGCCGTATCTCCCGTTCTTCGAGGGTTTCGTCGGTCTCGGAGGCCGGCGGGATGCCGATGAGCCGCGTGAAACCGTTGGCGGTCCCGTTGAACACGACCAGTCCGGGGTAGAACAGGTAGTAGAACAGCTTCATCGGCGGCGCGACCAGCAGGGAGAGTCGTTCGGCCTCGGCGATGGCGATGGTCTTCGGCGCGAGTTCGCCGAAGACGACGTGCAGGAAGGTGATGAAACTGAAGCCGATGGCGAAGGCGACTAGATGCAGCAGGTCAGCCGGCAGGAGTGGCCCCAGTACCGGCTCGATGAGCGAGGCGACGGCGGGCTCGCCGGCCCACCCCAGCCCCAGCGAGGCCAGCGTGATGCCAAGCTGTGTGACAGCGAGGTAGTTGTCGAGGTTGTCCATCACGTCCTGTAGCGTCTCCGCGCCGGCCCGGCCCTCCGACACCAACTGGCCGACCGACGTCGACCGAATCCGGACGAACGCGAACTCCGTTGCGACGAAAAACCCGTTCAGTACGACGAGCACGAGCGCGACGAGGAGCCGACCGAGCGCGAACGCGAGGTCTACCATCGATGCCTCCAGGTATTCCCGAGACGACGGTGTCCGGACATACCCCAACCTGTCGACCTGGATACTTAAACAGCCGCGGATGGGCGATGGGGCGCCGACCAGCGGCGCGACGGGCGGTCCGCGCCCCGCCGGATGTCGGCTGTTTTTATCGGTCGAAGCCCTAGAGACGCCTAATGTATACCGACGAGCAGTTCGACTACGACGTCGCGGTGGTCGGCGGCGGGCCGGCCGGGTTGACGAGCGCGCTGTACACCACCCGTCTCGGGATGGATACCCTCGTCATCAACCGCGGCGGCGGCCGTGCGGCGATGATGACCGACACGCACAACGTCATCGGCGTCACCGAGGACGTGAGTGGCAACGAGTTCCTCCAGACCGCCCGTGAACAGGTCGAAGACTACGGCGGCACCTACGAGCGCGGCTTCGTGGAGTCCGTCGAACCGTTGGCCGACGAGGACGGGTTCGACGTGACGACGGCCGACGGCGACCTCACGGTCAAACGCGTGGTGCTGGCGACCGGCTTCTCCGACGAGCGGCCCGACCCGCCGCTGCCCCGCACGGGGAAGGGGTTGCACTGGTGTCTCCACTGCGACGCGTTCATGTTCGTCGGCGAGCCGGTCTTCGTGATGGGCACGGGGGAGTCGGCGGCCCACGTCGCGATGATTATGCTGAACTACACCGACGACGTGGACATCCTGACCCGCGGCGAGGAGCCCGAGTGGAGCGAGGACACCCAGACGATGCTCGACAACCATCCCGTCGAAGTCGTCAAGACGGAGCTGTCGGGCAAGCGCAGCGACGACGACGGCTGGCTGGAAGCCTACGAGTTCGAGGACGGCTCGGTCCGGGAGTACAAGGGCGGCTTCCCGATGCTCGGCTCGGACTACCACGCCGAAATCGCCGACGGCCTGGGCGTCGAGCGCAACGACGACGGGACCGTCGCCGTCGGCGACCACGGCGAGACGAGCGTTTCTGGGGTGTACGCCGTCGGCGACCTGACGCCGGGCCACAACCAGATTCCCGTGGCGATGGGTGAGGGTGCCAAGGCCGGCATCGCCATCCACAAGGACCTCCGAAAATACCCGCGTTCGGTCGAGGATATCGAGGCGGAGGGCGCCGTCGAGGACGCCGACGTGCCCGCTGTCTCGCCCGAGCTGTTCGCCACGGCGCTCGCCCACGAGGGCCACGCCGCCGGGCCGCGGCCGGTCGAAGAAGGCGAACCGGAAGCCGCCGCAGACGACGACTAGAACGGTCGGCTCACGACCGGAGGACGAACGGTCCCGCACCGGCGGTTCGCTGGGCGACCGTGGCGACCCGGAGCATGTAGGACGTGAGCACGATAAACGGGGTCAAGGCGAC
>JBEQBH010000127.1:0-4410 GCA_041639955.1 Halobacteriales archaeon
CGGCGCGCATGTACGGCAGCGGGAACCGGGCGACGTTCCAGAGGATGTTGAGCCGGCGCTGCATCTCGCCGGTCTCCTCCCAGGAGAAGTTCATGTCCTCGCCCTGGGCGTTCACCGAGAGCAGGAACAGCCGCATCGGGTCCCGGCCGTGTTTCTCGATGACCTCGTGGGGGTCGACGAGGATGCCTTTCGACTTGGACATCCCGCGGCCGTCGGGCATGTTGGCGTAGCCGTGCATCAGCACCTCCTTGTAGGGGACCTCGCCGGTCGCCGCCGTCGACATCCCGAGCTGTGACCAGAACCAGCCCCGCGTCTGGTCGTGGGCCTCCATGATGAGGTCGGCCGGCCACAGCTCGTCGAAGCCGTCCGTCTCCGAGGGGTAGTCGACGGTGCCCCACGTCGCGACCGAGGAGTCGAGCCACACGTCGAAGACGTCGCCGACGCGGCTGTAGGTGGTGCCGTCCTCGGTGATAGTCAGCTCGTCGACGGTCCCCTTGTGGAGGTCAACGTCCTCGGGGTCGATGTCCTGGTCGACGCGCTCGGCCAGCTCCTCGCGGTCGCCGACGACGATGGCGTCGTCCATATCTCCAGACCAGTCGTCAGGGAGCCAGATGGGAATCGGGATGCCCCAGTAGCGCTGTCGCGAGACGTTCCAGTCCGGGGCGTCCTCGACGAAGTCACGGAAGCGGTTGTCACGGGCCCACTGAGGGTGCCACTCGGAGTCCTCGATGTTGTCGAGTAGCTCGTCTTTGATGTCGGTGACCGTGATGAACCACTGGTCGGTGACGATGCGGACGATGTCCGTGTCACAGCGCCAGCACTGCCCCTCCCGCACCGTGTGGCCCTGCTCGCTGGAGAGCAGGTGGCCGTTCGCGTCGAGGTCGGCGATGACCTCGTCGTTGGCCTCGCGGACGAACTGGCCGGCGTACTTGCCCGCGGCGTCGGTGTAGGTGCCGTCGCTGCCGACTGGACAGAAGATTTCGAGGTCCAGCTCCTGCCCGCGCTCGAAGTCCTCTTCACCGTGGCCCGGTGCGGAGTGGACCAGGCCCGTGCGGTCGGCCTCGACGTAGTCGGCGGTGTACACCTGTCCCGACCCCTCGGCGGCGGCGTGGTCGGGCACTTCCTCGGCCAGCGGGTGGTCGTACGCCCAGCCGACGAGGTCCTCGCCGGTCAGTTCCTCGACGACCTCGTAGTCGTCGTAGCGGCCCGCCTTCAGCACGTCCTCGACACAGGGCTCGGCGACGTAGAGACGCTCCGTGTCGCCGTCCTTCTCGGCGTCGACGCCGACGTAGTCGAGGTCGCCGTCCGCGGCGACGAACGTGTTGGCGACGATGGTCCAGGGGGTCGTCGTCCAGATGACGAGCGAGCCGTCGCGGTCGGCGAGCGGGAATTTGACGTAGATAGATGGCTTGCCGACGTCGTGGTACTCGACCTCGTTGTTGGCGATGGCGGTCTCACACCGGGGACACTGGTTGATGGAGCGTTTGCCCTGCTCGACCAGCCCGCGCTCGTGGGCCTGCTGGAACCCCCACCAGGCGGACTCCATGTACTCGGGCGAGAGGGTCTTGTAGGGGTCGTCCCAGTCCATCCAGACGCCGAAGTCCTGGAAGTCGCTCTGTAGGCCTTCGAGCTGTTCGTTGGCGAACTTCTTGCACTCCTCGATGAAGTTCTCCTCGCCGAAGCGCTCGATGTCCTTCTTGTTCTCGAAGTCCAGGCGCTCCTCGACCTTGGTCTCGATTGGCAGGCCGTGCATGTCGTAGCCCGGCCGGTCGGTTACGTCGTACCCCTGCATCCGCAGATAGCGGATGTAGCAGTCCTTCAGCGTCTTGTTCCACGTCGTCCCCATGTGGGCGGCCCCGGAGGTGTAGGGCGGCCCGTCGACGAAGAAGAAGTCCTCCCCGTCGGCCCGGTGCTCGACCGTCTGCTCGTAGGCGTCGACGTCGTCCCAGTAGTCGAAGACCCCGGATTCCACGCTCTCGGGGTCGTACTGGTCGTCGACCGCGGCGAACCGTTCCATACCGGGCTTATTCGCCGCCGGCATTAAATGGGAATCGGTTACACTGCCGGCCCTGATAGCTCGGATATCTGATTCTTCCGGCAGGTAGTTCATGCCCGTACGGGGCGTCTTCCCAGATGATGCTATCCCAGACTCCCACCGCCGACCACGCGGGCGACGCGTTCGACCTACTGAGCAGCCACCGCCGACGCTTCCTGCTCGCACGGGTCAGCGGGGCCGACGGTGCGGTCCCGCTCGACCGGCTCGCCGGGCACCTCGCCGCGGAGGAGGCGGGGACGTCGACCGATGCGGTCACGGAGTCCGAGCGCGAGCGCGCCCGGATACGGCTGCACCACGCCGACCTCCCGCCGCTTTCGGCCGCCGGGCTGGTCCGGTACGACCCACAGCGTGGCACCGTCGCGAGCGGCGACCTGCCGCTGGAAGGCGAGGAGTGGCTCGAAATGCCCGTCGTCGAGGCGCTGGAAGCCTGGAACGGCCGCTGACACGTGCGGGTTCGCCACCGCTCACCCGGTCCGGTCGACGGCGCGACGCGCGGTTCCGGCGGCGGCACCGCGGCGGGTCGCGCTCGCGCGAGGAAAACGTAGTTACTTTCTGTCGTTCGTGTGTTGGGCTACTACCAATGGTACATACGAGCGTCATCGGTTGCGGGAACATGGGCAGTGCGCTGGTCACCGGGCTCTCGAAAGCCGGCGGGCACACTATCGTCGCGTGTGACCTGGACCCGGACGCCCTCGCCGCGGTGGCCGACTACGCCGACGAGACGACCGACGACATCTCGCGGGCGGGCGAGGCTGACGTGGTCTTCGTCGCGGTCAAGCCCGACATCGTCGAGGCCGTCCTCGACGAACTCGACCTCTCGGCCGACCAGACGCTCGTCACTATCGCCGCCGGCGTCCCGACCGACTTCGTCGAACCCCGCACCGACGCCAGCGTCGTGCGCATCATGCCGAACCTCGCCGCCGAGACGCGGCTCATGGCCGCCGCGGCCACCGGCGACCTCACGGACGAGGTCCGTGCCCTCCTCTCGGACGTGGGCGAGTTCGCCGAAATCGAGGAGTCCCAGATGGACATCGCCACCGCGGTCAACGGTAGCGGGCCGGCCTTCGTCTTCTATTTCATCAAGGCCATGACCGAGGCCGGCGTCGCCGGCGGGCTGGACCACGAGGAGTCACAGACGCTGGCCGCCCAGACGTTCAAGGGCGCCGCCGAGACGGTGCTGCGGGACGACCGCTCGGCCGACGAGCTCATCGACGCCGTCTGCTCGCCCAACGGGACCACCATCGAGGGGATGGAGGTACTGTGGGACAGCGACGCCGCGCAGGCGATGAAAGACGCCGTCGATGCCGCCGAACGCCGGTCGAAGGAGCTGGCGGCCGACTTCGACGATGAGTGAGGCCGTCGATACCGAGACGCTGTCGGCGACCCGGCGGCTCGCGGCCGACGCCGACCGCGTCATCGTCAAGGCCGGGACGAACTCCCTGACCGACGACGAGTCGAACCTCGACGACGGCAAGCTCGACAAGCTGGTCGACGACATCGAGGACCTGCTCTCGCGGGGCAAGGAGGTGCTGTTGGTCTCCTCCGGCGCGGTCGGGGCCGGCATCGGCCGGGTCGGCAACGGCACCGACTCCGAGACCGTCGAGGAGTCACAGGCCCTCTCGACGGTCGGCCAGAGCCACCTGATGCGTCGCTACACCGAGAGCTTCGAGCGGTACGACCGCACGGTCGCCCAGATTCTCATCACCGAACACGACCTGGACAACCCCGAGCGGTTCACCAACTTCCGCAACACCGTCGAGACCCTCCTCGACTGGGGCATCGTCCCCATCATCAACGAGAACGACGCCATCGCCACCGAGGAGCTCCGAATCGGCGACAACGACATGATATCGGCCTCTATCGCCGTCGGCGTCGAGGTCGACCTGCTGGTCACGCTCACGGACGTCGACGGTGTCTACACCGGCAACCCGAAGGAAGACGCCGGGGCCGAGCGCATCGAGGCCGTCGGCCGCAACTACGCCGCCGTCGAGGACATCGTCACCGAGAGCGCGACGGGCGAGTTCGGCGGTATCCAGACGAAGGTGCGGGGCGCTCGCGACGCGGCCGAACACGGCATTCCCGCGGTCATCGCGGGGTCGGCCGAACCGGACGTGCTCCGCCGGGTCGCCGACGCGGAATCGGTGGGCACAATATTCGTCCCTATCAACGGTGAGACAGATGACTGAGACAGACACACACGAGCAGGTACGACAGGCCAACCGGGCCGCACTACGGCTCGCGAACGTCGACGCCGAGCGCCGGAACGCCGCGCTCGCCGACATCGCGGATGCCATCCGCGAGAACAGCGAGGCCATCCTCGAAGCCAACGACGAGGACGTCGAGGAGGCCGAACG
>JBEQBH010000128.1:0-4377 GCA_041639955.1 Halobacteriales archaeon
CGGCTGGGAGCTGGCGACCGACGACTTCGAGGGGCTGGGCAGCGGCCCGGCCCGCGCGCTGGTCGCCGAGGAGGACATCTTCGGCCGCATCGGCTACCGCGAGGAGGAGCAGTTCGCCGTCCTCGCGGTCGAGACCGACCAGCTGCCCGACCAGGCCGTCGCCGCGCAGGTGGCCGAACGCACCGGCGTCCCGGAGACCGGGGTGTTCCTGCCCGCCTTCGCGACAGCGAGTGTCACCGGCAGCGTCGTGAGCGCGGCACGGGCCGCCGAACTCGCCGTCTTCCGGCTGGCCGAACTGGGCTACGACCCGGCGGAAGTGCTCTCGGCGAACGGTCGCGCGCCGGTCGCCCCCGTCGCCGCCGACGAGGCGGCCGCGATGGCCCGGACGAACGACGCGCTGGCCTACGGGAGCGAGGTCCACCTGACCGTCGACGAGCCGGTCGAGGACATCGTCGACGAGGTCCCCTCCGTCGCGGGCGCGGAGTACGGCCGCCCCCTGGAGGGCGTGTTCGAGGACGTCGACTGGGACTTCGCCGAGCTTCCCGTCGAGCTGTTCGGGCCGGCGAAAGTCACGGTGGACGTGGTCGGGGGCGACACCCACGTCGTCGGCGAGACGAGCGAGGACGTGCTGGCCGAGAGCTTCGGGCTATAGGGGGCCACGGTGCGCTACAAGGTCGCCCCGCCGGCCCGCTCGCTCGACTTTCTCCGGACAGCGCGGGCGGCGATACCGCTCGTCCCGGACGGCGCCGCGGACTGCTGTATGGCTATCCAGCGCGCGACGGACGTGAGCGACCGCGAGCGGGCCCGTGAGTATCTGACCTTGCTGCGGGCGCTCGGACTGGTCGCCGAGACCGACAGGGGGTATCACCGTACCCGCAACGACCTAGACCGCGGCGCGCTCGCGACGGCCTACCGCGACCGGGTGTTCCTCGTCGCCGAACTGTTCGAGGCCGTAGAGGCGGGAGCAGACAGCCCCGCGGCGGCGTTCGAGGCGGTTCGCGGGGCGATTCCGCGCTGGGAGCGCGAGCGCGACCCCGAGTGGGAGGAGAGCTGGCGGGACCGGGTCGAACAGCTGCTACACTGGGCGGTAGTGTTTGACTGCCTCACCGCCGAGGACGGACGGTTTGCCGTTTCTCAGTAGGCGATACCGACTCGTTCACGGCTGTGACACCCGTCGACGGTCACCTGGTAGACGAACATCGCTACGTCGCCGGTCGAGACCGACTGGCCGCCGTCGGGGAGGTAGTCGACCGCGGTTCGGTAGTGGTTCGTCGGCGGGCCGTCGGGCAGCCGCGGCGGGCAGACGAGCGTCCAGTCGAGCTCCGAGAGGCTGAGCCGGTCGTACACCGACTGATGGGCGTCGGCGAGCGGTCGCAACGTCTCGGAGAAGCCGGCCAGGTCGAGTCGGAGCCGCCTCGGCGTAGCCTGGAGGATACCCGCGGCCGCGACGGCGACCAAGCGCTCGACATCGCTGGCTTCCATCGCCGCGACGAGGTTCTCGACGCCCGTGTCGATTGCGGTGAAATCGCCGTCGTCCGGGCCGAGGGCGCTACAGACGGCGTCCTGGCCGCCGACGGCGGCCGCCACGTCGTCGGAGTCGTTTACGTCACCTTCGACGACAGCGGTCCCGTCGGGCGCCCGAGCAGCGTCACGGACGAACGCCGTCACGCGGTGGCCGTCCGTAACTGCATACTCACAGAGGCGCCGGCCGACGCGGCCACTGGCACCGAAGACGAGCAGCTCCATACGACGAAGGAAGCGCTCGACGGGTAAAGCGGGGGTACCTAACGGCGGCTACTCCGCTCCCACGTCGGTGACTGTCCCGACGCCTTTCGAGCGGCCCTCGCGGAAGACGAACTTCTGGCCCTCCTCAACCAGATACGACCGGAACTTGAACCGGACTGTCGTCTGGCCGGCGTCACCGGGGAGCAACTGGCCGCCCTCGGGATAGAACTGCGCGGCCTCGCTGATGGTCTCTAGGTGGACGACCGGTTCGTAGCCGTCGCCGATTCGGGTCGGGTGGTTCAGCACCATCACCTCGGCCTCGAACTCTCGGACCGGGTCGGGGTCGGCTCCGCGGGGGAGCAACACCATCCCGCGCTCGATGTCGGCCTCCCGGACCCCCTTGAGCGCGATACCGACGATGCGACCCGCCTTGGCCTCGTCGACGCGGTGGTAGTGCATCTCGATGGACCGGACCTCGACCTCGCGGAAGCTCCCGTCCTGCATCGGGCCCAACAGGAGTTCGTCGCCGGCCTCGACTTCGCCGGATTTCACCGTCCCGGAGGCGACGGCGCCAACGCCCTGGACGTTGTATGTCCGGTCGATGTACATCCGGAACTCGCCGACCTCGCCGCCGGTCTTTGGCAGGTGCTCGAACATCTCGTCGAGCGTGTCCAGCCCGTCCCGTGTCACGGCACTGGTCGTCACGACGGGGACCACCGTTTCGGAGATTTCCTCGATGGCCGCGTCGACGCCGTGGCGTTCGACCCGCAGCGGCGTCTTGTCGACCTCCCGCAGCGCCCGCTCGACCTCGCGCTCGACCTCGCTGACGCGCTCGTCGGTGACCAGGTCGGCCTTCGTGAGCACGACGATGGTGGGGAGTTCGGTGGCCAGCAGTATACCCAGGTGTTCCCGTGTCGTCTCGGTGACGCCGTCGTCGGCGGCCACCGTGAGCAGTCCATAGTCCAGTTTCTGGCCGACCAGCCCGCGAATCGTGGTCCGGAGCCACGGCTCGTGACCGACGGTGTCGACGAAACTCACGAGCCGGTCTGACTCCTCGACGACGCGGGCGCGGTCGGTCTTGCGGTGGGGGTTGTCCATCCGCACCGGCCCGCCCTCGTCGAAGCCGTAGACGCCATAGGAGAGGTCCGCCGAGAGGCCCCGTTCGACCTCGTGGGGCTGGACATCGAGAAAGCCTCTCGTGTTGCCCTCGCCGTCGTCGGCCTCGCCGGTGACGAGCGAGCCCACGAGCGTGGACTTGCCGTGGTCGACGTGGCCCGCCGTGCCGACGACGATGTGGTCGTCGTCCTCCAGTACCGCGCCCTCGCGGATGGTGGCGACGCCGACGATGCCCTGTGTGGTTCCGTCGGTACCGCTGTCAACGCCCCACGTCTGTACCTCCTCGATGTGGGCGCCCGCCTCTTCGGCGAGCAGGCTCAGCACGTCCATCGACTCGGAGAACTCGGTCGGGGAGATGCCGGCCAACCCGCCGTCGTCGGTCACGCCGACGACGTAGGTGGCCTCGCCGTCCCCGGAGAGGACGCGGTGACGGAGCTGTGCGGCCAGCGACTCCAGGCGTCCCTCCGACAGGTGGAGGTTCTCGGTGAGCCGCTCCTTGAACTCGACGCTGCCGCCCTCCTGTTCGCCGCGGTCCAGCGCGCGCTGGAGGACGGCCCGGTCGGGGCTCATGGGGGTCCGTAACGGAGGAGCGGACAAAAGCTTTCCCCGGTTATGGGGTCGCTTACCCGTTCTGAGTGCGGTGGTTGTCTCTGTCTCTCACAGCAAACGTTCATACGCGAAGCCGGGACCAGCCAGTCGTATGTAGGTGACTCGCAAGCGGGGTCAAGCCGTCGTGTGACACCGGCCCCGCTGTCTCGGTAGTCGGTGTCGCCAGTTCGCCCCTACCGGTACGGTTCGACCGCCTCGAGGAAGCCGTCGGCGTGGCTCGCCTCGGTCACCCGGTCAGCCCGAGCCAGCGCCGTCTCGTCGGCGTTGGCGACGGCCACCGACTCCCCGGCCATGTCGAACATCTCCGCGTCGTTCTCTGAGTCGCCGACCGCGAGGAACGCCGTCGGGTCCAGACCCAACTCGGCACAGACTGTTTCCAGTCCCGTTCCCTTGTTGATGTGCGGGTCAGTGACGTGGTAGGCAAATCCCGTGTCGAGGAACTCCAGCCCGTGCTTCTCGGCCAGCCGTCGCAGCGGTTCCCCGGGCTGGGAGATGTTGACGACGACCTCGGTCTCGCGCCATCGGTTCGCCAAGTCGACCTCGCCAAAGCCCATCTCGTAGCCCTTGTCACGGTACGCCTCGGCGACGGCGAGACACGCCGCCTTGTCCCCCTCGATTCGGAGTGTGTCCGTCGCCTCGACGAACACCACCCCGCCGTTCTCCGCGACGACGGTGTAGTCGATGCCGACGAACTCACACAGCGCGATGGGGTAGGGCATCGCCTTCCCGGTCGCGACGACGACCGGCCCGGACCACTCCGAGAGGACGGGAAACACCCGCGGGTCGACCGCCCGGCTTTCGTCGGTGAGCGTTCCGTCGATATCGACCACCAGCGGCGGTGTCTCTGTCATACGGTGAGTGGCCCCGGCGTGGGTTTGGTCGTTGTGGTCTTATTCGTCGGTGAGCGTCTCGTAGGCCGCCTGCACC
>JBEQBH010000129.1:0-4326 GCA_041639955.1 Halobacteriales archaeon
GGGGCCGCGCCGTCTCCTCACGAGAACGACGGCAGCACGTCGGCTTCGTACAGCTCCAGCAGCGCCGCCTGGTCGTCCCCTATCTGCATCACGTAGACGTGGTCGTAGCCGGCGTCGACGGCTGTCTTGATGGCGTCGATGTGGGCCTGTGGGTCCGGGTCCGTGATGATGCTCCCCTCGGCGATGTCGTCTTCCGAGACCATCTCCGTCGCCTGCTCGAACAGCGCCGGCGTCGCCAGTTCGGTGCTCAGCTCCCCCGGGAGCGCGCTGTTGGGCCAGTACCGGTAGGCGGTCGAGACGGCCTCGGCTTCGGTCTCTGCCACGCAGGCCTGGAGCTGACAGAACCGGGGGCCCTCGCCGCCGTGGTCCGCCCAGACCTCGACGGTCTCCTGTGGCCCGACAGACCAGAACCCGTCACCAATGTCGGCCGCCGTGCGGGCGGTCCGCTCGCCGTACGCCGAGACGCAGATGGGCGGTTGTTCCTCGGGTAGCGTGTACAGCCGCGCGTTCTCGACGGTGTAGTGCTCGCCGTGGTGGCTGACCTCCTCGCCGGTCCAGAGCTGCCGTATCACGCCGACGGCCTCTTCGAGCATCTCCAGGCGGACGCTGTGTTCGGGCCAGCGGTCGCCCAGCACGTGCTCGTTCAGGTTCTCGCCGGTGCCGACGCCGGCGTAGAACTCGCGGCCGTCGAACATCGCCGCGACGGTGGCGGCGGCCTGTGCGTAGATGGCGGGATGGAAGCGCTGTATCGGCGCCGAGACGCCGACGCCGACGTCGACGTCCTCGGTCGCGGTCGCGACCCCGCCAAGCGTCGACCAGACGAACGGCGCTTCGCCCTGCTCGCTGACCCAGGGGTGGAAGTGGTCCGAGATAGAGAGAAAGTCGAAGCCGGCCGACTCCGCCCGCCGGGCGTACTCGACGAGGTCGGTGGGGCTGTGCTCCTCGCTCGATAGGGTGTATCCGATTGCTGTCATGGTGAGCGGGCCGGCAATGGCCCGTCGGCTGGCCGGGGCGTGAGGCCACTGCCGGCAGGTGAAAGGGATTTGTGCACCCAGAGTGTGGCCACCGATGGCCGGACGGCGAAACCACCGGTCAGGGCCGGTCGAGGAACAGCGCCAGGTGGGCGACGATAGTCCGGCTCTCCAGACCGCCCGCGAGCGCCCCCGACAGCACGCCGATGGTGCTGATGAACGCGCCGGTCCGAACGAGGTCGAGGAAGCCGACGCTTGGCTCTTCCAGGCTCGGCCAGTTCGACATCAGGTTGGGCGGGAAAACGACCAGTTCGATGACGAGCATCACGCCCCAGACGAGGACGAACAGGCCGGTCATCGCCAGCACGAGCACGAGGAAGACGGTGACGTTGACCAGCGCTGCGTGCTCGGTGACGACCCGGTGGCGTTTGCGGGGAAACGAGAGGTTCTGCGCGAAGAAGACGTAGAGGGCGGCGACGAGGACGCTGGCGGCCGCGAACAGCGCCGCGGTGAGGTTCCCCATGTGAAATCCCACGTCCCAGGACTCGGCGCTGAAGACGATGACCAGCGTCGGCGCCACCGCCGCGGTCGACAGCTTCGGCAGCGACAGCGGGAGCAGCGGGGCGCGGCTGTTGGCCAGGGCCCGCAGGACGCGCCCGGGGTTCCGGGCGACGCTGGCCGCGTGGAAGGCTATGCGCGACCCCGCGCCACGGGACCGGCTCTCGTCGGCGGGTATCTCGCTTGCGACCCCGCGGAGCGACGCCGCCACGTCGGCGTCCATCGACGGGACCGTCCGCCTGTCGGGCCGGAACTCGAAGGCCGACATGACACCGTCGGCCTCGCCGTGGCGAGCGCCGAGCAGGTGGCCCAGCAGGTGGACCAGCAGCGTCGCCCCGTTCCAGCGGACGGCCGCGTCGTCGAGCGGGCGCGTCGGCTGGCCCCGTGGCGCCCGCCGGAGCGTCCGCGTCGAGAGGACGGCCACGCGGGCGAGCGGCGAGGCCAACCCGGGGACGGACCGCCCGCGCCGGGAGACGACTGGGACGTCGGTGACTACCAGAACCATGTCGTAGGGCCGCTCGGCCATCTCGTGGGTGGCCCGGTCGAGGAACTCCGAGGGACGGCGCCGGTCGGCGTCGGCGAGTCGCTGTGACGTTTCGAGGAAGAACCGCCAGGAGACGTCGGTCGTCGAGGCGAACTCCTCGACGGCGTCCGCGGCGGCCTGCGTGGCAAAGGACTCTAGGCCGTCCGTGTCGCCCTCCGGGGAGTGGGCGACGAACACGCCCACGTCGACCCGCAGGTCCGTCCCCTCACACTCTGCGGCCACCAGCGGGGTCGTCCCCGCCCCGGACCCGTCCGGCGCGGTCATCAGGTCGCCCCGCCGACCACGAGCAGTCCGGCCACGATGACCAGCACGACGACGCCCGGTCCAGAGGCCATACGCCGATGCTGTGTCGCGTCGGCTGTAGTCCCGGGCCCGGCACTCTCAAGCCGTTGATACGTGTCCGAACCGTGAGTGACGTGTGCCGGGAGCCCGAGGTCGGCGTATGGACAAGCAGGCCATCCGCGAGCGGGTGTGGGACCGGCTGGAAGCGGACGGCGTCGCCAGGTTCCCGTTCCCGCCACACGACCGTATCCCGAACTACGAGGGGGCCGCCACGGCCGCCGAGCGGGTGACCGAGACGACGGTCTGGGAACGGGCCGAGACGGTGAAGGCAAACCCCGACTCGCCACAGCTCCCCCTGCGCCGGGCCGCTCTGCGGGCGGGCAAAACAGTGTACATGGCCGTCCCGCGGCTGCGTGACCGGCGCTGTTTCTACGAGCTCGACCCGGCCGAACTCGACGACATCGAGGCCGCGCCGGCTGTGTCGAACGTCGCCGACCACGCCCGACAGGTCGGCCCCGAGGCCGTCCCGGATATCGACCTCGTCGTCTCCGGCTCCGTGGCGGTCACGGAAGACGGCGCCCGTATCGGCAAGGGAGAGGGGTACAGCGACCTGGAGTACGCCGTCCTCCGGGAACTCGGACTGGTCGACGGGACGACGCCGGTCCTGACGACGGTCCACGAACTACAGGTGGCCGACGGCCCCGACAGCGCCCTCCCCGGCGCGGGCGTTCCGGTCGACGCCCACGACGTGCCGATGGACTACGTCGTGACGCCCGAGCGGACCGTCGAGACGGAGACGCCGTATCCGCGACCCGACGGCGTCGACTGGGCGGCCCTGAGCGACGAGCGGGTCGCCGAGATGCCGGTGCTTTCCGAGCGCGCCCCGGAGTGACAACAGCTCTCTCGGTACAACAGTAATATAGGGCTGAAGAACCCTGATTAACCATGGATATTCCTGGGACCGTCGGAGGACACTCCATCACCGAGATGGACGACCGTATCCGCGTCCTCTACGTCGACACGTCGCCGACCGTCCCCGAATCCCTCCGCACCGCGGACGAAGTCGGTGAGGTACGTACGTCCGACAGCGCCGAGAGTGCCCTCTCGATAATCGAGGCCGAACGCGTCGACTGTGTCGTCAGCGAGTACACTCTCCCCGACCGCGACGGGCTCGCGTTCCTCCGCTCGGTCCGTGACCGCTGTCCGGACCTGCCGTTCGTGCTGTTTACCGGCGACGGCGACGAGTCGGTGGCAAGCGAGGCCATCGGCGCCGGCGCCACCGACTACCTCCCCAAAGCGCAGGCGGCGGCGCTTGGCGAACGGGTCGCCACGACCGTCACCGGCGCCACCGAACAGGCGGCCATCCTGGGTCGGATGACCGACGCCTTCTTCGCGGTCAACACCGAGTGGGAGTTCATCTACCTCAACGAACGGGGTCGCGCCATCCTCTGTGACGCTATCGGGGAGTCGTACTCGACCGCCGAACTGCTGGGTCGCTCGATATGGGACGAGATTCCGTCGGCCGTCGACACCCGGTTCTACGACGCCTACCACCGGGCGATGGACGACCAGGAGCCGGTGTCGTTCGAGGCCCACTACGGCCCCCTCGACACGTGGTTCGAGGTCCGGGTGTTCCCGTCACCGTCCGGGGTGTCGGTGTACTTCCGGGACGTGAGTGACCGGCGGGCGCGAGAAGAGGCGATGGGACAGCGGGACCGGATTCTCCGCGAGGTGTACCAGATCATCGCAGACAAGGACCGGGAGTTCGAGGCGAAAATCGACGAACTCCTCGGACTGGGCCGGGAGGTCTTGGGGACCGACTCCGCCGCCCTCTCGCGGATAGAGGGCAACGACTACGTCTTCGACGTCGTTCACGACCCCTCCGGCGAGGTCGTGAGCGGCGATGTCATCCCGTTGGGCGAGACCACCTGCGAGCGGGCGGTCGTCGACGAGGAGACACTCGTCCTCGCG
>JBEQBH010000130.1:0-4302 GCA_041639955.1 Halobacteriales archaeon
ACGTGGCCGTTCAGGCGAACTCGGCCGCAAGCAGGAGAACGCTGGGCGCGACCAGCAACACGAGGCCGGCGACGATACACAGCGCCGGAAGCACTAGCAGCCCCATCTCGGTGAACAGCCACATACTCAGCCCCGCGAGCAGCAGTACCAGTCCGACGAGGCGGAGCAACCACGCGACGATGCCTTCGAAGCCGGAGTCAGCGACGACATCGACGACTTCCAGTACTTCGTCCATGGCATCGCAGGCGTTCGTCGTCGAGTCGGTTAATCCCTGTGGCCGTGCCACGCGGCCAGTCGCCATCTCGAAGGGCTTATGTGGCCGCTGGGCCGACCAATGGGTACTATGGCTAGCAAGAGCGGAAAGACCGGGAGCTCCGGCCGATTCGGCGCTCGCTACGGCCGCGTCTCGCGGCGTCGCGTCGCGGAGATTGAGGCGGAGATGAACGAGGACCACACCTGTCCGAACTGCGGCGAGGACAAGGTCGACCGCCAGGGCACCGGCATCTGGCAGTGTGGCTACTGCGACTACAAGTACACCGGCGGGAGCTACAAGCCCGAGACGCCCGGTGGCAAGACGGTCCGTCGCTCCATCCGCGCCGCCCTCGCCGAAGACGAGGAGTAAAGCGTCCCGACCCCCATCTCTCAGCTATGAGCTACAAGTGTTCACGCTGTAAGCGCGACGTAACACTCGACGAGTACGGTGGCGTCCGCTGTCCGTACTGTGGCCACCGCGTGCTGCTGAAGGAGCGCTCGCCCGACGTCAAAGAAATCGACGTCAAGTGACGCCCCACCGGACTGTTTTCACGCTCGATTATCCCGACGAGTCGGTGGCTCGCCGCGTCGAGCGAAGCCTCCGACCGGAGATCGGCGACATCGACGGGGACCGCACTACCGCGGAGCTGGCCCGTGAGGGCGCGACGCTGCGCGTGACCGTCGCGGCCGAAGACCTCGTGGCGCTCCGTGCCGGGTGTAACACGTGGTTGACGCTCACGTCGGTCGCCGAGGCGGGCTCTCAGGACTGATGCTCACCGATACGCTATAGTTCGTCGGCTCTGTCAGTACTGCTATCATCGAGCGATCGCTGTAGTATGACGGACAAATCCACCAGTCGCGAACTGATAGTCGGCGGTACGGACATGCCATCGCCGAGCAGCGCCGCGGAGGTCCTGTACGTCGACGCCGACGCGGCTGTCCGCGAGCGGACGCGGGCCGCGATGGCGGACCAGCGAGAGGACCTCTCGGTTGCGAGTGTCGGCACCGTTGAGGCCGCCCTGGAGGTCGCGGCGATGACGCCGCCGGCCTGCCTGGTCGTCGACCCTGTCGGGCTGGACGACGCCCAGCCGCTGCTGGGGGCCATCGACGCGCCGGTCATCGTCTATACGGAGCGCGACCCGACGGAACTGGACGATGCGCTGTCAGACGCGATGCGGACGGTCGTGGAGAAAGGGTCGACGGACCGCGGCGCCTTTCTCGCGGAGAAGGTCGTCAGCACGGTCGATACCCCGACCGAACGCAGCGAGTACGCGCTCCAGCAGGCCCTGTCCGGCGTCAGGCGGCAGGCCGAGACCGGCCAGGCAGTGTTTCTCGTCGACGACGGCGACGTCGTCTGGTCCAGCATGTCGCTGGTCGCGCTGGTCGGCACCAGCGACCTGCCGGCGACCGACAACATCTACGAGCAACTCGCCGCCCTCTGTGCGGACCACAGCAGCGTCACCACCGTCGAACAGTTCAGTCAGGACCCGCCGGAGCCGGCGACCATCCGGACCGGGGCGGCGGCCAACGAGCGCCATCTCCTCCTGCAGCGGTATTCACTGCCGGAGATTGCGGGGGCGACGACGCTCGTTCTGGTCAGGGACATCACCGAGACGGCCGGACGCGACGCCCGGCTCTCCATGCTGGAACTGCTGACCGAGCAGGCACAGGACGGGCTGTACACCCTCGACGAACGGGGCGTCATCGACTTCTGTAACGAGTCGTTCGCGCGGAACCTCGGCTACGAGCCGGCCGAACTGCGGGGCGAACACGCCGAGCGGACGCTGGCACCGGGCGAGCTGGAGAGGGGCCAGCAGACCATCGCGGAGCTGCTCGACTCCGAGTCCGACAGCACCACGGTCGATCTGACCTTCCAGCGCAAGGACGGCACCGAACGGGAAATATCGATCCACTACACCCTGCTGTACGACCGACACGGCGATTACAGCGGCCTGATGGGCGTCACCCGCGATATCACCGAACGCATCGAGCGCGAGCGGGAACTGGAGCGGCGCAAGGACCTGCTCGACGGGCTTGTCGATCACTTCCCCAACGGCGCGGTGTTCCTGTTCGACGACGAGATGCGGTACACGATGGCCGGCGGCGACGAGCTGGAGCGCGTGGGGATGGACCCCTCGGAGGTGCTCGGGAAACGGCCCGCCGAGACGTTCCCGCCGGAGAACATCGACCGACTCGAACAGGCCCACCGGGACGCGCTGGCGGGCGAGGCGAGTTCCTTCCACGCCACTGTCGCCGGCCGACACTACGAGATTCAGACCATCCCGATACGGGACAGCGGCGGGCCGGTCGTCTCCGGGATGGCGCTCGCCCAGAACGTCACCGAGCGCGTCCAGCGGGAACGGGAACTCGAACAGTCGAACACGCTACTGTCGACGCTGTTCGATGCGCTCCCGGTCGGTATCCTCGTCGAGGACAGCGAGCGGCGCATCCTCACCGCGAACCAGCGGTTCGTCGACCTGTTCGATGTCCGGGAGTCGCCCGATGACCTCGTCGGGACGCACAGTCTCGACATCGCCGAGGCCGTCGCCGACCAGTTCGCCGACCGGACGGCGTTCCTGACGGCGTTCGACCGGCTCGCCGACCGTCGCGAGCGCCGCCTCAACGAACATCTCGAACTGGTCGACGGGCGCGTCTTCCAGCGCAGTTACCTCCCCGTCGACCTCCCGACTGGGCCGGCGAACATCTGGCTCTACCGGGATATCACCGACCGAGTCGAGCGTCAGCGCAACCTCGAACAGACGACCGAGCGGCTCGAACTCACGCTTCGGGGGGCCGAACTCGGTGTCTGGGACTGGGACATCGAGACCGGCGAGGTCGAGTTCAACGAGCGCTGGGCCGGGATGCTCGGCTACGACGCCTCGGAAATCGAGTACCGCCTCGAGACGTGGGAGGAGTTGGTCCACCCCGAGGACTTCGACCGGGCCTGGAGCACTATCGACACCCACCTCTCTGGCGAGACCGACATCTACCACTGCGAATACCGGATGCGGACACGGGCCGGCGACTACCGCTGGATACGCGATATCGGCCGTGTCGTCGAGCGCGACGACGGTCGACCCCTGCGCGCCGTCGGCGTCCACCAGGACGTCACCGAGCGCAAGGAGCGCCAGCGGGAACTCGAGGCACAGCGCGACGAGCTGGCGACGCTCGCGCAGGTCCACGGGCTCATCCACGACGTCATCGGCGCGCTGGGGTCCGCGGCGACCCGGTCCGCCATCGAGGAGACGGTGTGTAACCGCCTCGTCGAGTCCGACCTCTACCAGTTCGCCTGGATCGGCGGGCGCGAGGGGTCGAACACGCAACTCGGGGCCGAAACCGCCACCGGGGACGACGACTACCTCGACATCGTCTCGGAGCGCTCCGCCGCCGACGACGTGACTCCCGGGGCGGAGGCAATTCAAACGGGCGAGACGCAGGTCGTCCACGACATCGAGACCGACGACCGGGTCGCGGCGTGGCGCGACGCGGCGCTGGCCCGGGAGTTCCGCTCGGCGCTCATGGTCCCGCTGTGCCACGACGAGGCCATCCACGGCGTTCTCGCCGTGTACGCGAACCGCCCCGAAGCGTTCAGCGAGCGGGCCGTCGAGGCCTTCACCGTGCTGGGCGAGATGGTCGGGTTCGCGTACACGGCCGTCCAGAACCGCCAGCTACTGGCCCACGACCGCGTCGTCGAGATGGAGTTCCAGTCGACCTCGCTCGATGCCTACCCGCTGGGTGTGGCCGCGAAACACGACTGTGTCCTCCGTAACTCGGGTAGCGTCGACCTCGGTGAGACGGTCCTGGCCTACCTCTCCGTCGAGGGCGCGCCCCCGCCGGACGTGCTGGCCGACCTCCTCGACCACGAACTGGTCCCGGACGGGCGCGTCATCCGCGCTGACGGGGACAGCGGCGTCATCGAACTTAGGGTGGCGGACTCGTACTACTCCGTGCTTCTCGACGTCGGCGTCAGGCCCGTCGACATCGTGGCCGACGGCGAGGTGCTCACTATCACCGTCGAGGCACCGCCCGACGCCGAACCCCGGACGATAC
>JBEQBH010000131.1:0-4220 GCA_041639955.1 Halobacteriales archaeon
AGGTCTCGCCAGCGACGTCGATGCCGTCGCCGAGCCACTTCTCCATCCGGCCGAAGTTCTCGACGAAGTCCTCGTTTTCCATGTTCTCGGCGAAGCGGACGTACTTCGAGACGTAGTTCTCGACGGGGTCCATCAGCGCGAAGCCGATGTCGAGCATCTCCGCGGGGACGTTCCCGAAGGTGTCGGTCACGTCCGAGGGGTCGTAGTACTCGCCCGCGCCCCACTCTTCGAGGACACCGCCGGTCCGGTCGAAACAGAGACCGGCGGCCATCAGCCCCAGCGTGTTGACTTTCTCCCTGTGGAGGGCGCTGTACATCACCGACATCGTCCCGCCCATACAGTAGCCGAGCAGGTTGATTTTGTCCTCGCCCGACCGCTCGCGGACCACGTCGACGCAGTTGTCGATGTAGCGGTTGACGTAGTCGTCGAGGGTGAGATGCCGGTCGAGCCGGGAGGGCTCGTTCCAGTCGATGAGGTAGACGTCGTGGCCGCCTTCCAGCAGGCGCCGGACCACGGAGCGTTCCTTCTGGAGGTCGAGGATGTACGGGCGGTTGATGAGCGCGTAGACGATGAGGATGGGGACCGACTCCTTGTCAGCCTCGTCGACCTCGATGCCGGCGGCCTCGGCGTCGTAGTGGAGGAGTTCGAGCTTGTTCTCCTCGTAGACGACCTCGCTGGGCGTTTGGCCGACCTCGACGGACTCCATCAGCTCGAGTCGCTCGTCGGCGATAGAGGACTGATCGACGGTGTCGGTCATCGCTTCGAGGGACTTGCGCTGCCAGTCGAGCGCGGCCGCGAAGGGGCTGTTGTTGCTGGACATGTTACTCGAGCTCGTCGATGATGCGGTCGAGCTTCTGTTCGACCGCGTGCTGGCGGCGTTCGAGTTCGACGAGGCGCTCGGCGACCTCGTCCATGTCTCCCTGGGTCGGGAACCCCATCTGGGCGATGGCGTCCTGGGAGAGCTCCTCGGCCTCCTGTTGCATCTCCATCATCGATTCGACGAGCTGGCCGTTGGCGGCCGCGAACGCCGACGTGCCCATCACCTGTTTGAACGCCTCGTTGGCGGACTTGAGCCAGATGTCACGGAACTCCGCGGGGTCGACGTCCTCGCCCTGTGCGGCCGCCGTCGACCGCTCGACCATCTGTTCGGCGGCGTCGACCCACTCCTCGTAGGCACGGTTGTATCCCTGCATCCCTTCGGAGAGCTCCTCTTCCTTGGGTATGGAGTCCTCGACCGCGTCGGCCCACGACTCGACGAAAGCGGCCTGTGCCTTCATGTTCTGCTCCATGGAGTCGGCGACCGCCGTGTTCATCTCCTCGACCATCTCCGTCCACTCCTCTTGCATCTGGTTTGTATCGCTCATTGGTGTACTATCGTCCTGTAACGCACAAAAAACGGCTGGTTGGTTACGCCTCGACGGCGTCTGCGGCCTGGGCCTGCACTTCCTCGACCTGCTCCTGTATCTCCTCGACCTGCTCTTGGACCTCTTCGAGCTGGTCGCCGAACTGCTCTGCGACCTCGACGGACTGGGACTCCAGTTCCTCGTGGGCCTCGACGAGCATGCCGACCTGGTCTTCGACTGCGGCGACGTAGTCCTCGCTCATCTCGTCGTAGGCCTCGACGCCTTCGAGCATCTCGCTTTCGACGTTATCGAAGACTTCGGCGTGGTTCTCCAGCAGGAAGTCGTACTGCTCGTCGACGGTCGCGCGGAGCTCGTCGATAGTGCCGCCCATGCCGGGGACGGTGGCCTCGACTGCGTCGAGGTAGCTGTGGAAGGCTGTCTTCGAGAGTTCGACGGTGCGGCGCTGGGCCGACTCCTGGGTGTCGAGGCTGTCGATGACCGCCTCGTTGACGTTCTGCTGGAAGCTGACGGTCTGCTCTAGGGCCTTCTGGCTCTGTTCTATCGTGGCGCGCTGCATCTCGAAGGCGGTCGTGACGGGGGTGGTGTAGTCTACCATTGGTGTATTACTCCGTGTTGTTGCTGACCGGGAGGACGACAGTCTGGACGATGTCACCTTCCTCGATGCCGAGCGCCTCGCGCTCCGCGTCGGGGATGCTGATTCGGCCGCCGCTCTGGACGCGCGTCTTGAACGTCGCCATCTGACTCATCGCGCCCAGCTGATTCATATCGAACGACGGCATGCCGCCGTTGGCGAACAACTGCTTCATCATCTGTTGCTGCTGTTCCATCGCGTTCTCGCTCGCCTGCTGCATCCCCTTGAACATCGGGGGCCACATCAGACCATCATCCTCTTCGGCCATCTGTATCAGACATTACTCCGTTCAATGACTTAAGACTTTCCGTGATTTACCATCTGTTACCATTGAATGGTTCTGAGTGGTAAGAAGTCTGCTCTGGCCACGAGCGCCGCGCTCGCCCTCGCAGCACGCGTTAACTCAAATCAATACCGGCGTTGAAGCGCGGTAGAAGCCGTCTCACGGCAGTTGAGTGAAATATAACACCAATGTTTAATAGCCAGACCACCAAAGACGAGTCATCAATGAGTTCTGAACCGTTACGGAACCCGCTGCTCGATACGTGGGCCGAGACCTCCTCTCACATGTTCAACAGCGTCGTCGCGGCCAACCGGGCGGCGTTTGCGGCCTTCGGCGTCAACTCCGATGCGGAGCTCCCGGCGCCCGCCGAGCGCATCGAACCCGACCAGGACCTCCCGGAGTGGCACGTCTCCATCTCGGAGGACCACCCCGACAAGCTCGGTGTCGGTGACAGCGTCGAGTTCACTAAGACCATCTCCGAGAACGACGTCAAGCAGTTCGCCGCCGCCAGCGGCGACACGAACCCGCTGCACCTGGACGACGAGTTCGCAGAGCAGACCCGTTTCCGTGGCCGCATCGCCCACGGGACGCTCGTCGGGAGCCTCATCAGCGCCGCGCTCGCGCGCCTGCCCGGACTGACAATCTATCTCTCCCAGGACCTCGAGTTCCACAACCCCGTCCGCATCGGCGACCGCCTCACCGCCGAGTGCGAGATAGTAGAGGACCTGGGCGACGAGCAGTACCGACTCACGACACGCGTCAAAGAGGACGACACGGTCGTCATCGACGGCGAGGCCGTCGTGCTCATCGACGACCTCCCCGACGACAACTGACTGTCAGTTCCCCGCACAGAACGACCGCACCGCGCTGTTGAACCACTCCGGCCGCTCCCGGGGCGGACAGTGGCCGCAGTTCTCGACCAGCCTCAGTTCCCCCGCCGCCAGTTCCGACGCCGCCCGCTGGGACCACGACGGCGGAAACAGCGGGTCCTCGTCCCCGTGAATCAGCAGCGTCGGGGCCGTGACCTCGCTCAGCCGGTCGGCGTAGTTCGTCCGGAAGCCGGTCCGCCGGAACTCGCTACGCTGCCAGCGTCGCATCGCGCGCACGGTCCGGCGGTCGACGACGCTGTCGACGTCGTCGACGAGTTCCTGTGGCGGCTCGGTTGCACCCATGCTCCGCAGGCCGGTTCTGATGGCCGGTTTCGACGCGCTCACGCCCTGCCAGACCATGTTCCCCAGCAGCGGCGTCTGGAACATCCCGGTCGCGGCCGTCCGCCAGTAGGCGTCCCCGCCCAGCCCGTAGCTGTTGACCAGCACGAGTCGTTCGACGCTGCCACCGTCTAACGCGTGGCCCAGCGCCAGCGCACCTCCCATCGACAGCCCCGCTATCGCGGGCTCGTCGACGTCTATCGCGTCCAAGAACGCTTCGACGACCTTCAGATAGTACGCCGTCGTGTACGCGCGGTCGGGCTTGTCGCTCTCGCCGTGGCCCGGCAGGTCCGGCGCGTAGACGGTCCGGTCCTCGGCCATCGCGGGCAGGGCGTGGCGCCAGGAGACCGTGGCGGCGTCCAGCCCGATACCGTGTAGAAAGACCACCGGCGGCCCGCTCCCGCCGGTCTTGTAGTGGAGGTCCACGTCGTCGCCATCGACGGATAGCTCGACGCGCTCCGATGCGATCTGGAAACTCATTGTCAAAGTTCGGGGACCGCATCGGATGAGGCTTTCTGCAGGGTAGCTAGCACAACGCATATCAGTCGCTCGGACCACGGATCTGTCGATGCCGACCAGCCTCGGCAGACTCCGCCACGAAGTGGCCGACTTCGCCGCTGTCCTCGCGGTGTGGCTGCTTTTCACTTTCACGGTCGGTTCGGCCGTTACCGGGGTCATCGAACTCGCCGCCGCTGTTGGGGCCGAGTCGCTGCAGACGCCGCTCGTCGTCGCCG
>JBEQBH010000132.1:0-4184 GCA_041639955.1 Halobacteriales archaeon
TCAGCCACGACCTCCGGAATCCGCTTCGGACGCTGTCCGCATCGCTCGACCTCATCGAGACCGACAACGAGGAGTCACTCGAACGGTGTCACCGCACTGTCGCCCGGATGGAGCAGCTGATAGACGATCTGGTGGACCTGGCACGCCACGGCGAGACGGAACCGGAGCCGGCGCCGGTCGGGCTCGCCGCCCTGGCGACGGCGAGTGCCCGGACAACCCGTCTGTCCGACGGTGCCCTCTCGGTGACGACGGACGCGACCGCCGTCGCCGACGAATCGCAGCTCAGACACCTCTTCGAGAACCTCTTTGCGAACGCTGTCGAGCACAGTTCGACGAACTCCGACGCGGACTCCCCTGAGCGACGCTCCGCGGGCCAGCAGCCGGAGGCTGTCACACACGGCCCGACGGGCTCTCAGTCCCAGCCCGCTGGCGCCAGCAGCCACGGCGGTTCGGGGGTATCGGTCACCGTCGGGCGGCTCGACGACGGCTTCTACGTGGCAGACGACGGGCCGGGAATCGACGAAAGCGAGCGTGAGCGGGTCTTTCGGGTCGGCTATTCGACGAGTGACCGGGGCACCGGCTTCGGGTTGAACATCGTCAAACAGGTCGCCGAGGCCCACGGCTGGGATATCGAAGTGACCGAAAGCGCCGACGGCGGGGCCCGCTTCGAGATTACCGGTGTCGAGTTCGCCGACAGCTGAGACGGCAAATCGAGTCACACATCGACCATACCGCTGGCGTGGGCGGGGCGTGCACCGACTTCAGTTGGTCCGATGGCTCGCGAGCGGGTGACCACCGACTGGCAAGCCCGGCGTGTCGTCGCCCGGCCGGGGGTAAAGTACACCATGCTGGGGAAGAGAAACTTGGCTACTAATGCCCGAAATCACGGTCACGGAAACACAGCGGGAGCGGCTGGCGACCATGCGGGACGAACTCGAAGCGGCGTACATCGACACGTACGGTCACATACGGACGACGGACGTCGTCCAGTATCTCCTCGACACGTACACACCCCCCGAGCAGCGAGGCGACGTGGCCCACGAGCGAATCGCCACGGCCGACTTTCAGGACCTGCAGGCGGTCGCGACCGACGTAGAGGGGGTTCCCGGCAGCGGCATCGACGCGGAGACCATGCGAGGGGAGCTCCTCTCGACGCTGGGCGTCGAGGAGTTCGCGGCGCGGCTCGCAGAAGTCGAAGACGACGCGGAGAGCGGCGATTCCGGCGGAGAGGATAGCAACGACGCCGAGAGCGAGGATAGCGGCGACGCCGAAGCCAACGACACGGAGCGCAGCGATGCGGACAGCGAGGTCGACGACGCGGCCGCCGACGGTGACGAGCCGTCGGCCGATGACGCGGCTGCCGGGGACGGTGCTGCCGGCAGCAACGCGGGGCCGACACCGAACGCCGACGGGCCGGGCTCGATTCTCTCGGCGGCCAACCAGTTGCTCACCGACCACGACGACAAGTGGCGGGAAGGCGGGGGCGACGAACCCTACGAGGTCGACCTCCCCGACGGGACGACGGAGACGGTCCGGACGAAAGACGACGTCAGAGGGTTGCTGTTCAAGCACTACTGAGCGCCGCGGGGCTGTGACGACGTCCCGGGACCGCTACTGCTGTCCCCAGTCGAGTGCCTCACCGAGGTCGTGCTGGGGCGGTGAACAGGCGAAGTTCCGGCAGGCGTACACCGTCGGTTCGCTCTCGGCGGCGTCGCGGCCGGCCCAGATGGGGGGTGCGTCGGGCAGGTCGAGCGTGTCGAGCCACGACGCCAGACCGTCGTCGGGCCGCCAGGCCAGCAGGCGCCGCGGGACGTAGCGGTCGGCAAGGGTCTCGGTCCAGTCGCTCGGGGGGTCGGTCGGGTCACAGACGAGCGTGAGTTCGAGCGAGCCCTGTTCGTAGGTGTCGGTCGCCAGGGTGAGCGAGGCGTGTTGCAGCGGGTTCGCGGAGACGCGGTCGGCGTGGCTCCGGACGGCCCGCTCGGCCACGTCGGCAAAGCGGTCGTCGTCGCTGAAGTGGGAGAGTTCAAGCAGTAGCGACACCGCGACACCCGTACTGGAGGGGGTGGACTGGTCGCTCAGTTCCTGTGGCCGGGCGACCAGCGACTCGCCGCCGGTCGGGGTGAAATACAGCGTCCCCGCCTCGCTGTCCCAGAAGGCCTCGACGATGGCGTCGGCCAGGCCTAACGCGAAGTCCAGATACGCGACGTCGCCGGTGGCCTGATAGAGGTCGAACGCGCCCCGTCCGAGGAAGGCGTAGTCCTCCAGATAGCCGTCGATGGCCACGTCGCCGTCCTTGAAGCGTCGCGAGAGCCGGTGGTCGGACTCGTCCCAGAGGTGTTCGCGGACGAACCCCAGCGCGTCGGCGGCCACGTCGGCGTAGGCGTCGTCGAGCACGACGGCGCCCTCCGCGAGGGCGGATATCATCAGGCCGTTCCAGCCAGCCAGCACCTTCTCGTCGCGTGCGGGTCGCGGCCGGGACTCGCGTGCCTCGAAGGTCTCGTTCAGGGCCGTCCGGAGTTTCTCGGTCAGTTCCGCCTCGCTCAGGTCGTACTCCTCGGCGAGGGCCTCGATGGGCTTGCGGACGCCAAGCACCGTCGCCCCCTCGAAGTTCCCGTTTTTGCTGACGCCGAAGTACTCACAGAAGATGTCCGCCGCCTGCTCCTCGTCCACGGCGTCGCGGACCTGCTCGGGCGTCCAGACGTAGAAGGCGCCCTCCTCGGTCTCTCCGTCGGGGTCGGAAGGGGGACGACTCACCGCGTCGAGCGTGCTGAAAAAGCCCCCGTCGTCGTGCTGGAGCTCCCGCTGGACGAAGTCGAACGTCTCCCGGACGACCGAGGCGTAGCGCTCGTTGCCGGTGGCCTGGTAGCCGGCGAGGAAGGCACGGGGTATCTCGGCGTTGTCGTACAGCATCTTCTCGAAGTGAGGGACCGCCCACTGCATGTCCGTCGAGTAGCGGTGGAAGCCGCCGCCGACGTGGTCGTACAGCCCCCGGTCGGCCATCGCGTTGAGCGTCTGTTCGACGACGGCCAGGTAGTCGTCGTCGCCGCCGTCAGCGTGCGCGCGGAGCAACGCGTGAATCCGCCCGGTCTGGGGGAACTTCGGCCCGCCCGACCCCCAGCCGCCGTGGTCGCGGTCGGCGCCCCGGTGGGCGATGGTCGCCGCCGTCTGTATGAGGTCGTCGTCGGGGTCGCCGGGTTCGCCCACCTCTTCGAGGTCGCTCTCGATGGCGTCGGTCCACTGCTGGGCACGGTTCTCCATCTCCGCCCGTTGCTCGGGCTCCGACCAGGAGTGTGACAGTCGGTCGAGTAGGTCGCCGAAGCCGGGTTGGCCGCGCTTCTCCTCCGGCGGGAAGTACGTCCCGACGTAGAAGGGCTTCCCGTCGGGCGTGAGCCACGCCGACAGCGGCCACCCGCCGCCGCCGGTCACCTGCTGGCAGATGCTCATGTAGACGCTGTCGAGGTCGGGCCGCTCCTCGCGGTCGACCTTGATGGGGACGAAGTTCTCGTTCAGTTGCTCGGCGACCGCTTCGTCCTGGAAGCTCTCCTCTTCCATGACGTGACACCAGTGACAGGCGGCGTAGCCAATAGAGAGGAAGATTGGCACGTCGCGCTCCTTCGCGGCGTCTAGGGCCTGGTCGTCCCAGGGCTGCCAGTTGACCGGGTTGTCGGCGTGCTGGCGGAGATACGGGCTCTCGGCCTCGTCGAGTCGGTTCCGGGCGGTGGGGTCGCTCATGCCCGTGTCTCGGTGGGCCGGCCTCAAAAGGGGCCGGACACGGCCGACGGCCCCCGTTCCGGTCTGTCCGTCGCGAACCGACCGGTACGCGATGGAGCGCATAGGGACGATTCCTTCATGATATACCGCCCCATTTATTTGCTAGGCAATCACTCACTCTGTCGTATGCCAGAGATTACCGACCACGACCGACAGCGGCTCCGTGCGGAGTTCGACCGGCAACTCGACGTCGGTCTCCATCACGGGGCCCAGCTGGCCGTCTACGTCGACGGCGACTGCGTCGTCGACTTCGCGGGCGGCACGACCGGGCCGGACGGCGGTGAGACCACGTCCGACACGCGTCACGTCATCTTCTCGTGTACGAAACCGTACGCCGGCGTCGGACTGCACCAGCTCGTAGAGGACGGGCACGCCGACTACGACGACCCCGTCGTCGAGCACTGGCCGGAGTT
>JBEQBH010000133.1:0-4166 GCA_041639955.1 Halobacteriales archaeon
TACGACCGTGACCGCGTCGCCGCCGCCGTCGAGCGCCGGGCGACGACCCCCGTGGCGGTGCGCTTTGCCAGACCCGACATCGTCGACGACCAGCTCTGGCCCCAGCTCCGCAAGTCGCTGACGGGGCTGACCGAAGAGCTCGACCGTCGGGGGTTCGACGTGTTCCGGTCGACGGCGCTGGCGACCGACGGCGATGGCGACCCGCGAGAGACCGACAGCGACGAGCGGACGGGCGACGCCGTCCTGCTTGTCGAGTTGAGCGTCGCCGAGCGGCCGGCCGTCGAGCGCCACGAGGGGCCGCCGGTCCATGTTCGCGAACACGCCACCGGGTTCTACGACGCCTACGCCGACGACCCCGACGTGGCGGGGCCGTTTATCGAGGGCGACCGCTACGTGGTCGAGCGACCACGGGAGTTTCGGACGGCCACGGCCTTTCTCGATAGCGACGCCCTGCTCGACGTCCGCCTCGGTCCACACGTCGCGTCGGCGCTCGAAGACGAATACGAGGTGCTGGTCGGTGCGGATATCGCAACACTGGCGGACGACTTCGGGGCTGACCTGGCCGACTACTTCGACCCGAAGCCCTGACCTTCGAGCGCATCGAGCACGTCGCGGGCCTCATCGCTCACGTCGTCGTCCGGTTCGACGGGCTGGTAGCCGTCGAACACCTCGTGGACCATCTTGACCGAATCCGAGAGCGTATCCAGGCCGTAGCCGCCCTCCAGGACGAACCCGAGGCCGGCGTCACAGTCGTCGGCGAGCGCGACCATCCGTTCGGTCATCACCCCGTACCCTTCGGTGCTCACTCGCATCCGCGAGATTGGGTCGTGTTCGTGGGCGTCGAAGCCGGCGCTGATGAGCAGCAGGTCGGGGTCGTAGTCGGCGATTGCGGGAGCGATTATCTCGTCGATGGCCGCTAAGTAATCGGCGGTGTCCGCGCCGGGCTGGTAGACGACGTTGCAGTTCGCCCCCTCGCCGTCGCCGACGCCCGTCTCGTCGACCTCGCCGGTGCCGGGGTAGAGGCCGTCCTCGTGGATAGAGGCGTAGAACACGTCGCCACGGTCGTAAAAGATGTCCTGCGTGCCGTTGCCGTGGTGGACGTCCCAGTCGAGGATAGCGACGCTGTCGGCGCCGTCGTCCAGCGCGGCCTGTGCGGCCACGCCGGCGTTGTTGATGAAACAGAACCCCATCGCGTCGTCGCCGACGGCGTGGTGGCCCGGCGGTCGGCCAAGCGAGAAGGGCGTCTGGCGGGCCGGAACGTCGGGCCCGGCGCTCTCGGCTGCCCAGACGGCCAGACCGGCCGAGGCCAGCGCGGCGTCCCACGTGGCCTCGACGGCGACCGTGTCGGCGTCCCAGTGGCCACCGCCGTCCTCACAGTACTCGTGGAACTCGTCGATGTACTCCGTGTCGTGGACGGCCCGGACCAGGTCGACATCGGCGTCGTCGGCCGCGACGTACTGGACGCCGTGGCACTCCTTGAGTGCGCGTCGCACCGCCCGGAGGCGGTCGGGGCTCTCCGGGTGGCGCTCACCGGTATCGTGGTCGAGACAGACCTCGCGGTAGCCGAATTTCATTCAGTAGTACTTGGCGAGTTCGAAGTACGTCTCGACATCTGCTGCCTTCACCGTCCGCCGGTCGGCGTGGCGGGCAAGGTCGGCCGCGGCGGCAGCGACGTCGTCTGCGAACGATTCGAGGATGTCGGCAAGCGCCACGCGGGCGTCCATCGCGACGCGGTAGCCGTCGTCGATGTCGAGGCGGGCGATGCGGTCGACCGGGGCGACCGGCAACTCGAGACCGTCCTTGTCGGGAACGCTCTCGACGCCGAAATCAGACGGCATCAGCGTCTTGCGGCCGTCCCGGGTCGCCTCCTCGGCGGCCGCCGTGGCGAGTGTGGCACCCCGTTCCTGGATTCTCCGTGCTAGTTCCTCTGCTGCGCCGGCACTCACCCGCAACCCGTCCGCGTTCCGTCGGATGACCGCGTCCACGGGCGCGAACGGAAGCTCGACGCTCATACCCACAATCGGGAGTGTTGCGGTCTTAAGAGTTTCCGTAGCGTCGTTTCCATTCAGAACACGTCGTCGGCGTCCAGTCGGCCGTCCTCGACGACCCCGCGAACGGTGATTTCCTGGCCGAGCTTGACCCGCTCGCCCGTCTCGACGCTCATCGTCTGTTCGCCGTCGTCCAGCACGACCGGGTCGCCGGTCTGGACCACGGTGCCCGTGAACTCGACCTGTTCGGCGGCCTGTGCGCTGCCGCTGTCGGTCCCGTCGCTACCGCTGGTCGTGGCCGACTCGTCGCTTGCGGCGTCGCCCTCGCCGAACGACGACAGCCCGGCGTGTTGGTCGTCGTCGGCTTCCGCTGGCGTCGGTGCGACACCGGTCCCGTCGTCGAGGACGACGACGGTCGAGTTCCAGCTCGCGGAGGCTTCGAGGTCGTCCTGCCAGCCGTCCTGTATCTCCACGTCGGCGGCAAGCACCTCGTCGCCCGGCTGGATGTCCTTGTCGGCCTTATCGCCCCACAGCGCTACCCGGATGTCGCCGGTGGCGTCCTGAACGCGGATGTTCCGGACCTGACCCTCGCTGCCGTCGTCGCGGTCGAACGTGCGGATGGGGTCGGCCGAGCGGACGACGCCGGCGATGTCGGCGGTCTCATCCAGTTCGACCGCCTCGATTGGGTCGGCCTCGGGCTGGAAGTCGACGGCTTCGTCTATCTCCTCGACGGCGCCGTCGTCGCCGACGTGGAGTTCCAGGGACCCGTCGCGTTCGCGGACGTAGCCGTCGACGACCTCGACGGCGGTGCCGGGCTCGATTTCGGTCGCGCGGTCGGCCCGGTCGTCCCACATCGTCACGCGCACGCGCCCGGTCTCGTCACCGAGGGTCAGGTTCGACACCTTCCCCTCGCTGCCGTCGTCGCGGTCGAACGTGCGGACGCTGTCCGTGTCCAGCACCAGCCCGCGCAGGGTCACGTCGGACTGGCCCATCGTCAGCGCCTCGACGGTCGACCCGTCACCGGGTTCCACGTCGACCGTGGCGTCGTCGTCCTGTTCGGCCTTGTCGACCGAGACCTCCAGCCCGTTGTAGCCGTCCTTCGGGCGGCCTTTTACGCGGAGCACGTCGCCCACGGAGAGCATCCCGTCGTCGATATCGACGGCCTGCCCGTCCCAGAACGCCAGCCGAACACTTGCGGTCTCGTCGGCGGCCTCGACGTTGATGACACGCCCGTCCTCGTCCTCGCCCTCCCGCTCGAAAGTCTTCAGGTCGCCGATGGCCATCACCTTCGCGATGAACTTCACCTCGTCCATCCCGGGTTCGATGTCCGCGACGGTCTCGACTTCCCCCTCGTTCAGTTCGTGGGCCAGCAACATCGCCGCGGTCTCCTCGTCGGCGAGGCCACCCATCTGTTCGACCTTCTCCTCGACGGCCTCGCGGAACTCCTCTTCGGAGACGTCGGTCTCGAGGTCCGCGTAGATATCCCCTATCTCGCCCATCTATCTATGGGAGCCAAGTCAGGGGCGCGCTTAAGCGTTGTCGTTGCTCCAGCGAGCCGCTGCCGTCTGTCGATTCCGTCTTCGATGTCACCATACGCCGGGCTGGTCCCGGCACCGGCTATAAACGTCCGCCCTACAACGAGGTCGTGGTAATCGTCGCCGGTCCGTCGCCGCGGTCGTGCGTGACAACGACGGTGTCGGGCAGCCCGTTTTCGAAGGTGACCGTGGCTGTGTACGCTATCTCGACGATGGCCTGGGTACAGCTGTCGCCGGCGTCCGCCCGCTCGGTCGTCTCGACCGGGACGGTCAGCCCGTCGGACTCGCTGTCGTAGTTGACACGGGGGAGTCTGGCAGTCTGGCACCCGTCTTTCCCCCAGATAGTTCCCTCGATGACGACGGTATCGCCGTCGACAGACACCGTCGCCGAGTCGGTCTGTGTGCCGCTCTGTCTCTCCGACAGGGTGAATGTGAAGTCGTTCAGCGTCGTGTCCGGCGCCGACGTGGGAGTCGGCGTCCCGGTTGTGGTGCCGGTGGTACTCGGCGTGGCGTCGCCGCCACCGTCCGAGAGACAGCCCGTGAGTGCCGCGATGCCTATCGAGCTGACGGTACCGAGGAGGGCACGTCGTCGCATATCTCCGAGTTCGACACCTGAAAGAAAGGTCCTTTCGGTGGGTCAAAG
>JBEQBH010000134.1:0-424 GCA_041639955.1 Halobacteriales archaeon
CACGCTCCCGCTGTCGGGCGACGAGAGCGTCCTGCTGACCGGCCCCGGCGTCGACGGCGAGGGCAACAACACCCGCGCGCTGATGCAACACGGCGGCTGGACACTCGGCTGGCAGGGGGCCAGCGCCGGCGGCCCGTACCCGCGCCAGAACCTCCTCGGAGACGAACTGGGCACTCGCGTCGGCAGCCTCACACACGTCCCCACGTCCTACGAGAACACGACCTGGTACGCCGGCGAGGGCAACGGCGAGAACCAGCAAAGCGACGAGAACGGCAACTTCGACTTCACGGACGACCAGCGGTCACAGGTCGAGTCGGCCGCGCCCGAGTCCGATGCCGTCGTCGTCGTCATCGGCGAAGGGACCCACAACGAAGGGTTCGGCGACCGGGACGAACTGGTCCTTGACGAGTCACAGCAAGCCCTC
>JBEQBH010000134.1:434-4130 GCA_041639955.1 Halobacteriales archaeon
CGTCGACGCCGCCGACGATTCCACGCCGATCATCGGCGTCATGCTCGCCGGCGCGCCGCGGGGGTCCCCGGAGACGTTCAGCCAGCTCGATGCGCTCCTGTTTGCCGGCCAGCCCGGCAGCGACGGCGGGGTCGCCATCGCCGAGACGCTGGTCGGCGAGTACAACCCCTCGGGCAAGCTCCCGTTCAGCTGGCCCGAGAACGTCGGTACAACACCCGTGCAGTACAACCGCTACGACCCGACGTCGACGGGTGGAACGGACAACACCGCGATTTTCGAGTACGGCCACGGCCTCTCCTACACTGACTTCGAATACGGCAGTGTCTCGGTCACACAGCCCACCGTCGGTAACCCGGCCAACCAGTCCGAGGTGACCGTCGGCGTCGAGGTGACGAACACCGGCGACATGCCCGGCGAACACATCGTCGAGGTGTTCAACACCCAGTCCTACGGCTCGGTGCTCCAGCCGATGCGCTGGCTGCTCGGCTACGAGCGCGTCTCGCTGGACCCCGGCGAATCGACCACGGTGGACGTGACCGCCGACCTGTCGGCGCTGGAGGTCGTCCCCGGTGACGTGCTCGGACTCGGCCCGAAGGTCGTCGAGGCCGGCGAGTACGAACTCACGGTCGGCCAGGACGGCCCGACAGCAACGCTCACCGTCCAGAACGCGGGGAGCATCACCGACCCGGACCCCGTTCCGGGCCTCCCCGGTGGGTCAGGGAACAACCCCGGTCGGGGCAATGGAAACGGTAACAACGGCAACGGCACTGGGAACGGAAATGGCAACGGTAACAACGGCAACAACACCAGCCGAGAACCCACCATGGAAGACGTTGTCGACCTCCTCGACGAGGTTCGCGGGCGTTCCTGAGACGGTTCCCGCAACAGAACCCGCCGGTGTACACGGTGGCGCATCGGCCCCGAAGGTCTACCCCGTGCAGACACGCTTCGGCCCGCTCGGATCGCTACGAATTGTTATATACTCTCGATGATAGTATTCGAAACAGCGGCCCAGTGACATGGGACCACTCACCACGTTCCCACCCGCGCACCATGCCTGACTCCACACGCCAGCCGAACGCGACAGTTCGGGACCGACTCCAGCAGTACGGACTCTCCGAGACAGAGGCCGAGACGTACCTCGCCGTCGTCGAGAAGGGACCGGCGACGGCCCGAACGGTGGCCGAAACCGCAGGGGTGTCCAAGAGCTACGTGTACGACATCTGTAACTCGCTGGCCGCGGACGGCTTCGTCACCGTCGACGACCACCGGACGCCGACGGTCATCCGTGCGACGCCCCCGTCGGAGGCCTTCGGCGCGCTGAAACGCGAACTCGACACGCTGGAGACGGCGGTACAGACACGGTACGAGGACAACTCGGCCAACGACAACTCCTTCGAGGTAGTCAAGTCCCGCCCGACTATCGTCAAACGGCTGGAGCAACACGTCGCCGCCGCCGACTGCGAGGTTGTGCTCCAGCTCCCGGCGCGCCGATTGCCCGACATCCGCGAGCCGCTCCGCCGTGCCCGTGAGCGGGGCATCCTCGTTCTCCTGACGCTGTCCGGGTACGACGCCGAATCAATGACCCTGGAACTGGACGGCGTCGCCAACGCCGTCCGGCTCGGCCTCGACGGCGCACCCTCGCTGCTTGCGACGGACCAGCAGCGCGGGCTAGTCTCGCCGTCGACGATGCTCAGCTGGGACCACGACGAGACGAACGCGATCACGTTCACGCAGGAGGCCGTCGCCGCGGTCCTCGTCGGTTCCTACCTGGGCAACTACTGGCCAATCGGCGAGGAGGTCCTCGTTTCGCGGCCTCCGTCACTTCCGGCCCGCTACGATATGTTCCGCCCCGCCGTGTTCACGACGACGCTCGCGCTCCGGGCCGGCGAGTCGGTCGTCGCTGACCTGTACGCCCGGCCGACGGGGTCAGACAACGACTTCGAGGTGCGTACCGGCGAGGTGGTCGACGTACGCCAGAACCTGCTCGAACCGACAAACAGCGACTTCGGGTTCGAGAACTCGCTGGTCGTCGACACGGGACAGGAGCGGATCACCGTCGGCGGGTACGGCGCGTTCCTCGAAGACTACGAGGTCAAGCACACAACGCTGCGCCGGGCGTAGTATTCTCTCTGTCAGTCGGTTAGGCGGTCAATCAGCGTCGCTAAAGCGTCTCGGTCAGGCCCGAACTCCCGGCCGGTGCGGTCGTTCTCCCGATGCTCGGCGGCGGTCACGGCCAGCGCCGTCTCGTGGGGCGTCGACGACCAGCCCAGTTCGCGGAGCTTCGCCGTCGATAGGAGATGCGGCGAGTCGCGGTAGATCGGGAAGTCGTCGGGGTCCAGTCCCACCGCCGCGAGTTCGCGCTTGCCGACGCCGATGGTCTCGACATCTGTCTCGTGGACCCCGGCGAGCAGGTCGATCCACTCCCGGAGCGTCGGCGCGTGCTCGTCGCCGACGTTGTACGCCTCGCCGGCCGTCCCCCGCTCCGCGACGAGTCTGAGCGCGCTCGCCACGTCCTCGACGTAGGCCATCTGCCAGAGGCTGAGGCCGTCGCTAGGGACGACCACCCGCTCGTACTCGGCCACCCGCTCCACCCAGTAGGCGAACCGCTCGGTGTAGTCGTGGGGCCCGTACACGACGGTCGGTCGGACGCTCATCGCCCGCACGCCGTCCGCCGCGGCGGCAAACACCTCGCGGTCGCCCTCGGCTTTCCGGGGGCCGTATGTCTCCCTGCTGTCGGTCGTGGCCTGTTCGTCGGTACAGCCCGCGAGCGGCGTTTCGCCCTCCCGCTTTGGCGTCCGCTCGACGCCGTAGGCCGCGCCGCTTGAGACGTACACGTACGCGTCGGCGTCGGCGAATACGTCAGTGGCCTCCCGCACGTCCCGCGGGAAGTACGCCACGCAGTCGACGACTACGTCCGGGTCGACCCGTTCCCGCGCGGTTTCGAGCGTGGCCCGCTCGCGGCGGTTGCCCTCGATGTGGGCAACGTCGGTGTCCGCGAACGGGTTCGGGCGCTGCCCGCGGGTGAGTATCGTCACGTCGTAGCCCGCGTCACGGAACTCGGTGACCGTGTGTCGGCCGATGAACCTGCCGCCGCCGATGACGAGGACGCTGTCCATATCCCCTGCTCGAACGGGACCGGCAAAACAGTGTGGCCCGTCGACCCGAGTCCGCTATCCGTCGACGGCCAGCACGTCGAGTTCGTCCAGCGGAACCGGATTTCTGTAGGTGACTTCTTCGTCGGCACACAAGGTTTCAAAGTCAGTGTCGGTGGTCACGAGCAGGTCTGCATCGTGTTCCCGTGCGAGTGCGACAATGAACGAGTCGTACACGTCGTGGTTCCGTTCGGCGCTGATCTCGTACGCATCGAGCATCGCTCCGTCGGTGGCTCCGACCAGCCGCGCCGGGCTCTGGACGAGCGACTGGACCGCGTTACGGGCGTCGGTCTCATCGACACCGAACTCGTGTGTCATGATGTCCTGTGCCCTGAGCGGATAGTAATCGAATACCAGCAACACGTTCGGCCCGTCAAGTGCGTCGCGAATCCAGGGCCAGACGTGATCGTGGGCCGGATGGTCCTCAGTGAGCCCGATAGCGAGCACGTTGACATCGGTGAGTATCTTGACGCCCTGTGGAATCGAGCCGTCCATTGCTACTGCTCGTCGTCGGCCATCGGCCCGAACAGCGACTGGCCGG
>JBEQBH010000135.1:0-4107 GCA_041639955.1 Halobacteriales archaeon
GGCGGACCGTCCAGCTCGACGGCCACCTGAGCGTTCAGGACGCCGTGGCGTCGCCGGAGGTCGCCGACCAGGCCTACGGGGCGTTCGGGCTCGGCTCCTACATCGGCTGCAAAATCACCGTCGACGACGAGGTCTACGGGACGGTCTGTTTCGCCGATTCGGAACCCCGCGAACACCCGTTCTCGGAGGCCGAAGAGCTGTTCGTCGAACTCATCGCCCGGCTGGCCGGACGGGCCATCAAGCGCCGCGAGTACGAGCGCGAGCAGGCCCAGCGGACGAGCCAGCTCAGGGCCGAGAAACGCCGGTTCGAGGGTATCGCCGAGAACAGCTTCGACGTCATCTACCGCATCAACACCGACGGCGAACTGACCTACACCTCGGGGGCCGTCGAACGCGTGCTGGGCTACGTTCCGGACGAAATTGCTGGCGACAACTTCGCGACGCTCATCACCGACGCCGAGACGTCGGCCGCAATCGAGGCCTTCGGCCGGCTGCTCGACGGGGAGACAGTTCAGGGGCTCGAACTCGCTTTCAGGCATCGGGACGGACACCAGGTAACTATGGAGGTCAACGCGACGCCCATCACCGACGACGGCGCCGTCACCGCCGTCCAGGGGGTCGCCCGCGATATCACCGAGCGCAAGGAACGCGAGTCGGAGTTACGCCTCCGAACGCGGGCGATGGAGGTCGCGGAGGTCCCTATCACCATGGCCGACGCGACGAAACGGGACAACCCCATCGTCTACGCCAACGCGGCCTTCGAGACGGTCACCGGCTACAGCCCGGACCAGATAATCGGGAACAACTGCCGGGTCCTCCAGGGCCCCGGCACCGACCCCGACGGCGTGGCCACACTCCGCGAGGGCATCGACGCGAACCGGCCGGTGACGGCCCGGATTCTGAACTATCGGCGGGACGGGACGCCGTTCTGGAACCGTATCACGGTGACACCAATCGAGGACGAGACGGGGACGGTGACCCACTATCTGGGCTTCCAGCAGGACGTCACCGAGCAACAGCGTATCACCCGGCTCGTCGAACTGCTGAACCGCGTTCTCCGGCACAATCTCCGCAACGAACTCACCGTCATCGAGGGGTACACCGACTTCATCGACGACCCGCAGACGGGGATGGACATTCAGGCGAAGATACGACGCCCGCTCCGGCGGCTCGTCTCGCTCAGCGAGCGCGCCCGAGAGCTGGAGACCATCGGGAAGAAGGCCCGCGACCCGGTCCGACTCGACCCGGCCGACCTCTTGACCGGCGTCGCCGACCGGCACCGCGACGGGGCGACGGTCGAGGTCGCCGTCGAGACCGACCGCGACATCTGTGCCGGCACCGAGCTGGAGGCCGCCATCGACGAACTGGTGACCAACGCCCTCACGCACGACCCCGACGACCGTACGACCGTCTCGCTCTCGGCGCAGGACGACGGCGACTGGGTGGTCGTTCGTGTCGCCGACGACGGTCCCGGCATCCCGTCGATGGAGGTCGCCGTGGTCGAGTCGGGCCGGGAGACGCCCCTGGAACACGGGAAGGGGCTCGGGCTCTGGCTCGTCAACTGGGTCGTCACGCAGTACGGCGGCTCGTTCCAGCTCTCGGCCGAGGACGGCACCGTCGCGACGCTCCGGCTCCCCGCCGTCGGTGCCGGCCAGTCCGTGACCGACGCTGCTCGCCGCCCCACGGCGCTGTTGCGGTAATCCGGCTCGACCGTGCTGTCCTCCGGGGTCGCCCGGAACCGACTGGACCGTGCGGCTGTGCTGCCGCCCGGAACCGACTGGACCGTGCGGCTGTGCTGCCGCCCGGAACCGACTGGACCGTGCGGCTGTGCTGCCGCCCGGAACCGACGAACGGAAACCGTCCTGTCTCGTATCCCCGACCAGATGGAGGTCCAGTTCCTGGGTGGGGCCGACGAGATAGGCCGCAGCGCCGTCCTCGTAGACGACTCGCTGTTGCTCGACTACGGCATGGCCAGCGAGTCCCCGCCCCAGTACCCCGTGGGGAGCGTCGACCCCGACGCCGTCGTCGTCTCTCATGGCCACCTGGACCACGCCGGCGCGGTACCGGCGCTCATGGCCAGTGGCGACCTGCCGCCGGTCCACTGGACCCCGCCCACCCGCGATTTGGCGACGACGCTGGCCGAGGACACCCTCAAGCTCCACGGCTCGACGCCGCGCTGCCCCTTCACGGACACCGACGTGCGACGGCTCACGCAGGCGTCGGTGACCCACGGCTACGGCGAGCCCTTCGAGGCAGCGGGCTACGAAATCACGCTCTACAACGCCGGCCACATCCCCGGCAGTGCACACGTCCTGGTGGACGATGGTGACACCCGGTTGCTGTATACGGGCGACTTCCACACCGGCGACCAGCGCCTCGTCGCCCCCTCGACCGCCCGGCCCGACGCCGACGCAGTCATCTGTGAATCCACCTATTCGGACGTGACACACGAGGCCCGCGATACGGTGGAGAAACGGTTCGCCGAGAGTGTCCAGCAGACGGTGTGGGAGGGCGGGACCGTCGTCGTCCCCGCATTCGCTATCGGCCGCACGCAGGAGGCGATGCTGGTCTGTGCGGCCAACGACATCGACTGCTACGTCGACGGGATGGGCCAGCGCGTGACGAACCAGCTCAAGCGCCACCCCGAGTTTCTCCGCGACGCGGACGCCTTGCGCGGGGCCACGTCCAGCGCCCGGTTCGTGACGGGCGGGGACGGACAGCGCCGGCGCATCGCCCAGCAGAACACCGTCATCATCACCACGTCGGGGATGCTCAACGGTGGCCCGGCGATGACGTACGTCCCCGCCATCCGCCACCACCCCACCAACAAGGTCGCGCTGACGGGGTATCAGGTCGAGGGGACGCCCGGCCGCTCGCTGCTTGACACCGGGAGCGCCGAACTCGACGGCCGCGTGATGCCGGTCAGCGCCCAGGTCGAACTACACGAGCTGTCCGCCCACGCTGACAGGCACGGCCTGCTCGACTTCCTGGACTCCTACCGGGACACCCCCGTCCTCGCGGTCCACGGCGACCGGACGGCCGCCTTCGCCGAAGAACTGCGAGGCGAGGGGGTCGCGGCCACAGCGCCCGAACTCGGCGAGACGGTGACAGTGTAAGCGACGGTCTCAGTCCTCGTCCCGCTGTTTCAACCACTCGTCAAGCAGGTCCCGGACCGCCGCGTCGCGGTTGTCGCGGTGGTCCGCGAACGCCTTCTCGTCGACTGCTTCCAGCAACGCCTCGTCCAACTCGATGTCGACTTCTTCGAGGTCGAGGAACGTCTCGTCCATGGGTTTCGGACCGTGCCGGACGGGTAAATACCCTCGTCAGACGGCCGTCTCCCGCGCGTGTGACACGGCCGTCCGCCGGGGGTCGCTCGTCTCAGTCGGCGGTCTCGGACGTGGTGACGTTCTCGCGGAGGTCCGCCTCGATGGCTTCGAGCGAGCGCCCCTTCGTCTCGGGCACGAGCCGGTAGGTAAACAGCAACGCGACCAGACAACAGGCACCGAACAGCCAGAACGTCGTGGCCTCGCCGGCGTTCGCGGTCAGCATCGGGAACAGAAGCGAGACGACGAGGTTCGCTCCCCAGTTGGCGACGGTCACGGCCCCCATCGCGCTCCCGCGGACCGCGAGCGGGTATATCTCGGAGATGAGCAGCCAGAACACCGGCCCGAGACCGATGGCGAAGAACGCGACGAACAACATCAGACTCGCCGTGGCTATCCAGCCCATGGCACCGCCGAACCCGGGGAGGTAAAACACCGTCCCGAGAACGGCGACTGTGAGGGTCATCCCGCCGATGCCGACCTGCAACAGCCGGCGGCGACCGACGCGGTCGATGAGCGCGATGGCGACGACGGTCATGACGACGTTGATGACGCCGATACCGACCGTTGCGAGGATAGACGTGGTGCTTCCGAACCCGGTCGATTCGAGGATGGTCGGCGCGTAGTAGATGACGGCGTTGATGCCGGTGACTTGCTGGAAGACGGCCAGCCCGAGACCGACGATGAGCGCCGGCCGAAGCCACGGTTCGAGCAGTTCGCGGACGCCCGTGTCGGACTGTTTCTCGACGGTCTCGGCTATCTCGTCGAGCTCGTCCTCGATGTC
>JBEQBH010000136.1:0-4106 GCA_041639955.1 Halobacteriales archaeon
CGGTTGCTCAGCTCACGTCTCGTACTCGCCACAGGAATGTGCTCGGTCAGGGATTTGAACCCTGGTCCTCGGCTCGAAAGGCCAAGATGATTGGCCGGACTACACCAACCGAGCGTACTTCCGGATTTCGGGCACACCAATTTAACCCCATCGAAATCCCCCACATCTGTGGCTCGGTGACACGGACCGACGACCGTACGGTGTGGAGGTCGGGGGAGCGGTCCCGGAGCTACTTCCCCTCGAACTCGGGGTCGCGGTCCTCGGCGAAGGCGGTCAGCCCCTCCATGAGGTCCTCAGTCGCGAACAGGTGGCCAAAGGCCTGTGACTCGACTTCCAGGCCGGCGTCCTCGTCGACGCGGCCGGCGTGCATCGCGCGTTTCGTGAACTTCATCGCGATGGGTGGACCGGCGGCGAGGTCCCGGGCCAGCTCCGTGGCGCTGTCGAGCAGGTCGTCACTGGTCGTGACCTCGTTGAGGAAGCCGTAGTCGGCCATCTCCTCGGCGTCGTAGCGCTCGGCGGTGAAGATAATCTCCTTGGCGCGGCCCTCGCCGACGATGTTTGCCAGACGCTGCGTACCGCCCCAGCCCGGCAGCAGGCCGAGGTCGTGCTCGGGCTGGCCGAACTGCGAACTCTCGGATGCGATGCGCATGTCGGCGGCCGTGGCGAGTTCCATCCCGCCGCCGAGCGTGTAGCCGTCGATGCCGGCGACGACGGGCATCGGCGACGTCTCGAGTTTCCCGAACGTCTCCTGGCCCGTCTTCGAGAGTTCGACGCCGTCGAGCGTCGTCGCGTTCGTCGCGGCCGACTGGACGTCTGCACCCGCGGAGAACGCCCGGTCGCCGGCGCCGGTCAGCAGGATGGCGCGCACGTCGTCGTCCTCCTCGAGCCGGTCGATGGCGTCCGAGAGTTCGTCCAGCATCTCGGTGCTGACCGTGTTCATCCGGTGGGGCCGGTCGAGTTCGATGTGGCCGACCGACCCCTCCAGGTGCTCGACGTTGATCGTGTCGTAGCTGACTGTCTCCTCGTCGTCGCTGCCGTAGAAGCCGCCCTCGGCCGCGGCGTCGGCCAGGCCGTCCGAGACCTCGTATCGCTCCTCTCCGGTCTGGTCGTGGACCGCTTCGAGGGTGTCGACGAGCGTCTCGAGACCGGCTTTGTCGGCCATCTTGGCCGGCCCCTCCGGGAAGCCGCCGCCGAGCATCACGGCCTCGTCGATGTCGGCCACCGGCGCCACGTCGTTCTCGACGAGCTTGCCGGTCTCGTTGGCCATCACGGCGAGCAGACGGTGTTTGACGTCGTCGCTGGCCTGGTCGCGCGGGATGTCCGCGCCGCCGTTCTCGTAGTCGTAGAAGCCCTCGCCGGTCTTCTTGCCGAGCTTCTCGTCCTCGACTTTCGCTTCCAGCAGCGGACATGGGTCGTAGGCCTCGCCCAGCGTCTCGTGCATGTACTCCAAGACGTGCAGCCCCACGTCATTGCCGACCTGGTCGGAGAGTTCGAGCGCGCCCATCGGGAGGCCGATGTCGAACTTCGTCGTCGAGTCGACTTCGGCGATGGTGGCCACGTCGTCGTGGACGAGCCAGCAGGCCTCGTTCATCAGCGGGACGAGAATGCGGTTGACGATGAACCCCGGTGAATCCTTTCGGACGCGCACGGGAGTCTTGTCGAAGTCCTCCGCGAGTGCCTCGATAGTATCCAGCGTCTCGTCGCTGGTGTGGGCGCCGGTGATGACCTCGACGAGTTGCATCCGCACGGGCGGGTTGAAAAAGTGCATCCCGCAGAACTGCTCGGGGCGTTCGGTCACCTCCGAGAGCTCGGTAATCGAGAGGCTGGAGGTGTTGGTGGCGAAGATGGCCTCGTCGGGGGCGTGCTGTTCGACGTCCGTGTAGACGTCTTTCTTTATCTCCATCTTCTCGGGGACGGCCTCAACGACGACGTCGGCCTCGCCGACGGCCGCTTCCACGTCGACCAGCGGCGTGACGCGGTCGAGCGCGTCGTCGGCCGCCTCCTGTGTGAGCCGGTCTTTCTCGGCCAGCTTGTTCAGCGACCACTCGATGTTGTCGTACCCGTCCTGGACGAACTCCTCTTTGATGTCGCGCATCCGGACCTCGTAGCCCGAAAGCGCGGCCACCTCGGCGATGCCGTGGCCCATGTTGCCCGCGCCCAGCACCGCGACCGTCTCGATGTCCTCGAAATCCATGACATGTGTCCCCACTGGCGGCCGACGTTTCAACGTTTCTCTCCCCGAAAAACAGCCACCGAGTTTATCCGGGCGTTACCGCCGTGAGAAGACGGTATTCGCGCGGCAAGGACCGCCTTACCGCCCCTGCCGCCGACCCTATCGGTCGGAAGCACGACGTACCCAGCGTCTAACTAACCGCGCTGTCGGCCACGTTCGAGTATGGACCGCCAGTCCCCCTTCGACAGTATGGAGTCGTGGTTCGAACAGATGAGCGAGCAGTTCGGGACCGCCGCGGACCGCTGGGGGACCGGGCTGGAACCGTGGACCCGGGGGATGGACCAGCCACGAATCGACGTGGCAAAAGCCGAGGCGGAGTACACAGTCGTGGTCGACGTGCCCGGCTTCGCCGCCGACGACGTCGACGTGCACGTCACCGACCGGACGCTATCCATCGAGGCCGAACGGAGCGAGGAACGGGTGGAAAACGAAGCGAGCTACATCCAGCAGGAACGGTCACACCAGTCGCTGTCCCGTCACATCACGCTCCCGAACGACATCGACACCGAAGACATCACCGCCTCGATGGACAAGGGCGTGTTGACTGTCACTCTCGGGAGAATCGAGTCCCTCGACAGCGGTCATCAGATAGATATCGAGTAGCGCCCAGGTCGGTACGGTCCCACTGTATTTAAGCCCGTCCGGCAGCGATTTCTTCGTATGACCGGTGGGTGTCATCTCTCGCCCGCTCGAATCGGCAGTCAACGGCGCCGCGCGGAGTCGCGTCGCTGTTGTCGCTGTGCTGTTCTCCCCCAGTAGTACCGCTGTCGATTCCCCCACCGACTCCACGATGTTCGAAACACTCAGAGACGACGTTCGCACGGCGCTGGCCAAGGACCCTGCGGCGACCAGCGTCGCGGCCGTCGTCCTCACGTACCCCGGCCTGCACGCCGTCTGGCTGTACCGTCTCGCCCACGCGCTGTGGGCGCGCGACCACGAGTTCGCCGCCAGAGTCGTCTCCCACCTGAGCCGCCTGCTCACCGGCGTCGAAATCCACCCCGGCGCCGACGTCGGCAAGCGCCTGTTCATCGACCACGGGATGGCCACCGTCATCGGCGAGACGTCCGTCGTCGGCGACGACGTGCTGTTGTACCACGGCGTCACCCTCGGCGGGAAGTCGATGCGCCGGGAGAAGCGCCACCCGACGCTCGAAGACGGTGTCACCGTCGGCGCCAACGCCACGCTCGTCGGACCGGTCACTATCGGCGAGAACGCGACGGTCGGGGCGGGCGCCGTCGTGGTCGACGACGTCCCCCCCGGGGCGACCGTCGTCGGCAACCCCGCACGCCCCCTCGAGGAGCGAGAGGGTGAGACCGAGGGTGCTACATCTGCCGCTGTGACGGACGGATAAGTTCATCACCCGCGGTCCGCTACCGGACGGCGATGACGGACTCGCCACACAGCGCTCTCCGAGCGGACCCCGATATCGGGCCGCTTGTCGCCACACACGGCGAGCTCACGCTCGACCCGGCCGATGACCTCTTCGAGCGGTTGGTCGTCTCTATCTGCCGCCAGCAGGTGTCGATGGCGTCGGCCGCGGCCACCCGGGACCGGCTCTTCGACGCCGTCGAGATGACGCCGGCCGGCGTGCTGGCGGTCGACGACGCAGTGTTGAAGGACGCGGGCCTCTCCCGACAGAAGACCCGCTACGTCAACGAGGTGGCAGCGGCCTTCGAGGAACACGGGTACTCCGTGGACTACTTCACAGAGATGAGCGACGACGCCGTCCGCGCGGAGCTTACGGCCATCACCGGCGTCGGCGAGTGGACCGCGAACATGCAACTCCTGTTTTCGCTGGGTCGCGAGGACGTCTTTCCCGTCGGCGATCTCGGCGTACGAAAGGGGTTTTCGACCGTCGTCGGCGAGGGGTACA